>JAUUZB010000362.1 GCA_030590185.1 Deltaproteobacteria bacterium | reverse complement strand
GACAACAGCTCACCGGTCTCCACCCGCACCAGCCGCGCGAACAGCTGCGCCTTGTCGCCGGTGACGGTCAGCTTGGCGATCACCAATAGATCCGCGCCGATCATGTTGCCGAGGGGAACCGCCTTCTCGACGTCGAACAGATCGCCCATCTGGATCTTGTGCTCCTGGGCCACGTCGTTGAGATCGCGGTCCACGACCTTGAACAACGGGTTGCGCGAGGCCGCCAGGGTCATCTCGTCGGTGAGGTAGCCAGCGACATCTTTGTAGGCCGCGTCGTTGGTGATGATCGGCACCACCGCCACCGGGGTGTTGGCCTCGAGGCGCATGGAGGAGTAGTCGGCCAGTTGTCGCAGGACCTCCTGCACGGCGGGCGCGAGCACCACGTCGCGCGGGGTGGTCTTGTCCCCCTTGGCGACCACCGTGTAGTCGAAATCCTTCGGCGCGTCGGTGAGGTAGGAGAGCTCGCGGCGCACGATCCGGATGATCGCCTGGTCGAGGTTCTCCGTTTTGTAGTTGGTGCCAACGTGGTGGCTGGCCTCGCCGGTGCCGCCCTCGCGGTCGCCGCCGCCGCTGCGGGTGACAAAGACGTACTCGCCAAAGGTGTACTGCGCGATCTGCCGGAAGATCACCTCGCCGCCGCGGGGCAGGCCGCCGGCGCCAACCGCGGTCCACTTGATGCCACGGGCGAGCCCCTCCTGCATGGCGTCGCGGTAGCTGTACTTCTGGCCGTAGTCGGTGTGGGGGATGGCGTCCGCCACGATAAAGCCGAGGCGCAGCGCGTCCGGCCGCCAGTTCAGCTCGTGCATCGCCTTGTCGAGGCCGGCCTGCAGATCCTCGGGGGTGTCGCCGCCGCCGTCGGCGTCGAGTTGATCCACGACCCGTTGGAATTCGTCGACGTTATTGGTGAAGCCGGTGACCTGGGTGACGTAGGCGTCGCCGCGGTCGCGGTAGGCCACCATGCCGAAGCGAATGTCCGGTTTGGTAGCCAGGGAGGTGAGCTGAAAGTGAATCGCCTGCAGGGTCTTCTTGAGCCGGTCGATCTGACTGCCCATCGAGCCGGTGGTGTCGATCACAATGGCGATGTCGACCGGCACCCGGGCGGGCACCGTACGCCGGGTGTTGAACACCACGTCGGTTTCACGCCGACCAGCGCGAGAGATCTGGCTGTTGCGATCCTTGCCGCCGCAGATCGCCTTGAGGATGTAATCCATATCCTGGGCCGCACTCGGTGCCGTGCGTGGAAAGAACTGGGTTCGGCCGTCGGCGTAGGTGATGTGGGAAGCGATCAGCTTGCCCTTGGTGTTCTTGGCCTCGACTCTGCAGTTGGCCATCGACTTGCCGTCTTTATCGACCACCCGCACCACCAAGCGCTCCGAGATGTCGACCGGATAAACCACCAGGCGGGCGTTCTCGCCGAGGAACTGGAGGAAGCGATTGTACTGGTTGTTGTCGTCGTGACGGCCCGCCTTCATGGCCGGCGCGGCCACCGGGGGCCGACGGGGGGTCATGCTCGGCCGCGGCGCGGGGCGCGAATCGGGTAGGTCCGGTCGGGCATGGCCGGTCCTGGCGCCGCCCGACTTGGCAGGAGCGCGCCGCTTCTCCTTCTTGCGCACGTCGGCCCCGTACCCGCCCCGGCCTGGACCCCCGCTACCCCTGGTCCCGATACCGCCGGCCCTGCCCGAGGTAGGGACGCGGCCCGTGCCAATGACCATGCCCTCGAGAGCGCCGTCGTCCGCCATGGACTCCTCGGGCTCGTCGCGCTCTGTGGGCGGTGGCGCAGGCACGGCCGGTTCCGGCTCCCGGACCGCGACGGGCGCCTCATCGTAATCGTCCTCACGGGAGGACCGGCCCTCTTCGTAGTCAGCCGGGCCGCCGGCGGGCATCGATGTCTCGCTGGTGGCCGGCGCCGGCTCGCCATGGGACACGTAGCTGTCCGACTTGGCGCCGTCCGGGGCGCTGGTCGACTCCCCGGAGCCAGCCGTGGCCGGGGCGCTCTGTTTGCCGCCGCAGCCGTGGGTCAGCAGGAACACTGCGATACAGGTAACGTTAATGATTGCGAGTCGGTTCATGATGGTCATCAGATCTTACCCTCCGCCAGGCGCCCCGGTCCTACCACAGCCCGGCCACTAGCAAAACAAGCCCACGGCGTTGCCGCGTCGCTGCTTCTGGTCTAGTTAGTCGGCCCGGGTGGCAATAATGGGCACCCCCGAGTACCCCGAGGTCTGAGGAAAACCGGGACGTGTCACAGCATTTCGAAGTCGTGGTCATCGGCATGCACCGGGCCGGCCTGGTCACGGCCGCGCTGCTCGCCAAACGCGGCGCCCGGGTGCTCCTGGTCGACAACGGCGAGAGCTGCGCCACCTACCGGCGCAAGGGGCTGCGGTTGCCCCTGGTGCCGAGCCTGGTGCCGGTGCTCGATCAGACCCCCCACGCCAAGGCTGTGATCGAAGAGCTGGCCCTCGGGCCCCAGCTGCGGACCAGCGTGCTGCCGATGCAGCCGGCCTTTCAGGCGGTGTTGCGGGACCACCGGATCGACATCAGCGGGGATCGAGAGGTGACCATCACGGAGTTGGTCGCCGAATTCCCGGACCTCGAGGATCCGATCCGGGCCTTCTTCCGCCGCCTGTTCGACCTCGACGACGAGCTAACCGCCCTGTTGGCCCAGAACCCGCCCTTGCCCCCGGCAAATCTGGTTGAGCGCTTCCGGGCCCGAGGTCTGGTGGCCCGTGCCGCCCGGCTCGCGGCGCCCCTGGCCGAGGAAAACCTCTTGGTCGGCTTCCCGCCGAACCATCCGCTGCGCGATCTGCTGCTGGCCCCGCTAGCCCTGTTCGGACACCTACCGGCGGAGGCACCGAGCGTCTTCCACGCCGTGCGCCTGCTGGCCCGCTACTTCGGAGGCACGGTCAGGTACCCGGACCAGGTCGGGGGCCTCACCACCTTGCTGCTCGGCGCCGCCCGGGATGCCGGGGTCGAAGTCCATCGCGGCGCGGTGGTGCGCCAGCTCTCCCTCGAGGGCCGCCGCGTCACCCAGATGCTGGTCGAGGACGACCGCATGACCTACAGCGCGGCGCTGTTCGTGGCCAACACCATCGGCCCCTTCGGGGACCTGCTCCCCCCGGGCAAACAGGCGGCACGTTTTGCCGCTGAGCAGCAGGCGGTGCGGCCGGTCGGCACCCTGTTGACCCTAAATCTAGTGGTGCGACGCGAGGTGATCCCGGTCGGCATGGCGGAGGCGCTGCTCCTGCTCGACGGCCGGCGGCTGCCCCGGGACGAGGACACTCCGGATCCAGCGGTCTTTCTGCGCCGCTACCCGGCCCAGCGCTCCGCCGCGGAGGGCCGCGAGACCGTGGGGGAACGAGAGGTCTTGAGCGTCGCCTGCCCGGCCCTGCGCGCCGACGTCCTGCGCTCCCCGGAACGCCGGGCCGCCCTCGAGGAGCTACTCTATGAGCGGGTGTCTCGGGTGGTGCCGTTCCTCGATGACTACCTGGTCGATCGCTCCCTGGCCATGGACACCGCCGGTTGGGACATCGAGGGCCAAAACCGGCGGGTCGATCCCCTCGGCGTGCACCCATTCTTCGAGCACCACGGCCAGCCCCTGTTCGGTATCACCGGACGACCGCCGCGCACCTACCTGAAAAATCTGATGCACTGCGGTCCGGACGTGATGCCCGGACTCGGCGCGGAGGGGGATTTCGTTGCGGGGTTGGCCGCCGCGCGGACCGCCACCAAGTTGGTGGGCGGGCGCTGGCGTCAACGATAGGACGGGTGGCCTAAACCGCCTTGGTCACTTTGCCGGAACGGATGCAACGGGTGCAAACCTTCATTCGCACTCGCTGGCCCGCCACCACCGCACGGATCCGCTGCACGTTGGCGCTCTGGCGCCGCCGGGTGCGGATGTGGGAGTGCGAGACGCTGTTGCCCGACATGTGGCGCTTGCCGCAGACATCGCAAGTCATGCCAATACCTCAATTCCGAATGTGAGCGGGCGCTTTTAGCAAAAGTGCCGGGGATTGCAAACCCCATCCCTAGCGGAAATCATCATCCGTAAAGACGTCATCTGAGGCCCCGCCGGCCTTCATGGCGATGGCCTCGATCTCCACCCCTACATCCTTGGGTAAACCGACCACCGCGACCACGGCGCGGGCCGGCACGCTCTGACCGACAAAGAACTTCTGGTAGACCTGATTGACCGCCTCGAAGTTCTTCATGTCGGTGAGATAGATGGTGACCTTGACGATCTCATCCATGGCGAACTTGGCGTCGGTGACGATGCTGCGCACGTGGGTGAGCGCAATCTCGGCCTGGCGCTTGATGTCGCCGGAGAAGACCCGACCGCTCGGGGTCTCGATCGGGATCTGGCCCGAGACGTAGAGGACCTCCCCCGGGGCCTTGACGCGCACCGCCTGTACGTACGGACCGATCGGCTTGGGCGCCTTGCGCGATTGAATGACATCGTGAACCGCCGGACGTCGAGCCATCTCTGCCTCCTAGAGGACGAAAGGTTGGGGGCCACGTTTTGGCGCAACTGCGACGCGGGTGCAAGCTCGGTGGCGCTCGATCAGCGCTCACGCAGTTGTGACGCGGGCGCGAGACCGACGGCTTGAGATCCACGCCCAAGGCTGCCATGCTCCCGGCCATGTCGTTGTTGGCTTTCCAGATGTCTGCCCTTCTCGCCACCGGCCCGAGTCCGGCGCCGGCGGCACCCGCGCCGGGCTACCCTGCAGCCGTCCACGCCCACCTCAGCAGCCTGACCCCAGGTTGGGTCGGGGCCCAACGCTCGAGTCTGAGCGCTCTCAAATCCAACGCCGTGGCGGTGGTGGAGGTCGAGATCGGCCCGGATGGCACCGCCCGCCGCCTCGGCATGGCTCTCGGCACCGGCCTCAACGCCAACGACGATCTAGCCCGTTACCTCATCCTAGCGGCGGAGCCCTTCCCGCCGCCGCCCGCCGGCTCACTCGGCAACGATCGGGTGATGACCTGTCTGGTGCGGGTGGAGCTGAGTAAGAAGGTGGTCGGCTCGGCCGTGGCCTGCTTTCCGCCCAACAAGGCCCTGGCCGAGGTGGTCGGCCTCACCAACGGCTCGGGCACGGCCAAGGATGCGGGCGCGCTACTGTTCGCCGGCTGGGCCAGCGAGGGCAGCGGCAACGCCAAGGCGGCGCTAGCCCGCTACCGACAGGCGATCAAGAAGGCGCCCAAGTGGGACTACGCAGCGCGGGCCCTCGGCCTCGCCCTGATCGGCCAGAAGAAACACAGCGATGCCATGCCCTATCTGCAGAGCTATCTCGAGCAACGCGCCATCCCCGCCGACGTCTCCTTCTTGACCCGCGAGGTGCGGCGCTTCGCCAAGTACAGCAAGGAGAAGGAGGACTGGGAGAACCGAGTGCGCGACCACCTCGGCAAGCGGGACATCGCCGAGGGGGTGAGCCGCGGGCTCGAGGCCCTCGAGCCCTGCCTG
>JAUUZB010000786.1 GCA_030590185.1 Deltaproteobacteria bacterium | reverse complement strand
GGGATCGCAGAGGTTGCCCTTGCCGTCGAGATCGTCATCCAGCTGAAGCGGGTTGGGATCGAAAGGGCAGTTGTCGATGGTGTTGGCGTAGCCGTCGTTGTCGCGGTCATCCGGATCGGGCGTCGAGCACACCGTGGTGTCAGCGTCGAGGGGGCAGGGATCGCAGGCGTCGCCGATGTTGTCGTTGTCGGTGTCGGCCTGCAGGTCTAGCTCGAGCGGGCGCGCTGGGTTGAAGATCCCGACGCAGTTGTCGCTGATGTCGGGGACACCGTCGGCGTCGAGGTCGCCGACGGACGGCATACCATCGAATTCCAACGGTCGAGCAGGCAGGCAGGTGGGCTCGTCGGTCGGTGGGCCGCAGAAGAACAGCGGGTAGGTCGTGCCGCCGAGCTCGCTCTCGAGTTGGGCGGTGGCGACGCCTATTTCCCGTGGCGTGCAGATTTCCTTGGGGCTACCGCACACGACGAGGTCCTCACACTCGCCGAAACCGGTCAGCGCAGCGACCAGGGTATTGTCGCCATAGAGCGCCACGCCGCCGCGCAGGACCAACGCCACGTCCTGGGCCTCGGCGTCGAGGATGGCGTCGTAGCCGGGCCGCGCCGCCGCGTCCCAGATGGCGATGTCGGCGACCTTGCCGGTGATCAGGGCGCCGATGACGTCGTCGAAGCCGAGCACCTCGGCCGCCCACAGGGTTGTCATGGCGATCAGGTCGGCGTCACTGAAGTAGCCGCCCCAGTAGGTGTCGTTCCAGTTGCGGGCACAGGCGAGCTCGCGCAGTTGGTGTATCGAGCCGCTGGCGGTCCAGTCGGAGCCCAGGGCGATGCGCACGCCGAGGCGATCGTAGAGCGGCGCGATAGCGGTATGACCGTACAGCCGGGTGTTGGAGCGTGGCGACCAAACCAGGGACACGCCCTCGGCCGCCATCATGCCGATGTCCACCGCCGAGACCCCGACCCCGTGGATGAAGCCGGTGGTCTCGAACATGAGATCCTCGGATCCGGCAACCGAGCCGGATACGCAGAGCAGTTCGTTGCGCGCGTCGAGCCCGATGCCCTCCGCGACGTGGGGTACGTAGGCGACGTAGCTCGCGGCTTCGACCGGGTCGTCGATAGTGTAGGCATCGCAGCCGGAAGTGGCGGTGATGTTGTTCGCGTCGCCGAGGGGGAAGGTCCGGTAGAGGGCGTTGCCGTGGTTGAGACCCTCGAGGGAGCTGCTGCTATCCAGGTTGCGCAGGAAGCCGGACTGGGTGCCGGAGCCGAACAGGCTGGTGGTGCCGCCGATCACCTGACGCATCTCGCCCCAGGCATCGCCGAGGGAGTGGCTGTTTTGGGAGACACTGATGCCGTTCGTACCGGTCAGCCATTCGCGGCGATGATCGTAGCGAATGCCGATGTCAAAGGAGGGCCAGGCCTGGGTGTGGGTGATGTGGTCGTGGGCGTTGATCAACCCGGGGGAGACCAACCCCAGCGGGCAGGTGATCACCGTGGCGCCGGCGGCCTCGGCGGAGCTAGCGCAGTCACAGTCGACGCAGGCGATTAGATCGTCGACGATCAACAGCTCGCCGCCGGTCAGGAAGCCATCCGGGAGCATTAGATTTCCGCGCAGCAGGATGCGGTTGGTGGCGCCGGCGGTCACGTCGCAGGTGCCGGTGGCGGGCAAGGGCCAGGTGCTGCCGCAATCGTTGACCAGATCGAGATCACCGGCGGGTCCGGCATCATCGCCGGCTCCGATGTCGTCACCTCCGACCGTGTCGCCGCCAACGGTATCGCCCCCGAAGTCATCGCCGCCGACGGTATCGCCGCCAAAGTCGTCGCCCCCGCCCATGTCATCCCCGGGGGTGACATCCCCGGCTTCGACCGCGGTATCGCCGCCCGTCACGTCGGAGTCGCCCGATGGCGCGGTGTATGTGTCACCGTCCGGCGTGGTGGTGGGTTCCGGGTTGCAACCCGCGGCGATAGCGGTCGTCGCGAGCGAGGTGATGAGTAGAATGTGGTGTTTCATCGTATCCTGGCCAGCTAGCTCCCCGGTTCTCGTTTAGCCCATGGGCCCCAGGGTCCGCCAGGGCAATCGGGATGCGGTTGAGCTCAGGCGCCGGACAGGTCCGGGTCCACCGGCAGCGTCGCCCCCTCGAGCCCACGCCACGCATACCACATCACCGAGAGGCTCCCGGCCGCTAGACCGAGCACCACGCCGGCGTCGACCATGCCGCGCCATGGTTGATCGAGCATGCGCATGCCGACGACCAACAGGCCGATCGCGGCCACCACCAACCAGGAGATGATCAACCTCTTGCGGGTGGCGTGAATCAAGCCCATGCAAAAAGCCGGCGCCAGGATGACGTCCAGGGGCGTCGGGTGTCGGGCCAACGCCACTGCCCGCGCCGCGAAGCGTGGCGCAAAGGCGCGGTGAAATCCCCTGTAGGCCTTGGTGTAGAGCATGAAGCCGCACCAGCCGGCGAGCAGCAGCCAGTGGTGCCAGCGCAGCTCACCGGCCGCGATGGGCTCCCAGGCGATCGGGGTCAGGCGCCAAAGGCCGTTGGCGATGAACGCCAGAAACCCAAGAACGCCCCACGCATAGGCGAGCTTGCCGAGCAGCGAGGTCACCGGCGCGGCGGCTACCGGCCCCCCATCTTGGCCAGCCAACGCAACGGCGGCGCAAGGGCCGGCGCGCGGCGTTCCACCGGTGGCCGATCCTGCCGCTTGAAGCGGGCGTGGATCTCGAAGGCGAAGTTGTCGAGCACCTCTGGATCCACCGGATCACCGTTGACCGGCAGGGTCAGGGATAACAGGCCCTCGTTCTCGGCCGCGTGGAAGAACTGCGACTCAGCGATTTTGCAGGGCATGCATTCGAGCGGCCCAACGTTCACCACCCCGTCGATGAGCCCTTCCTCGTACTCGGCGAGCGGGCCTCCCACGGTGAGGATCGCCTCACCCACCAGGTCCTCGCGGATGTACTTGCTGCCCGCCTCGATGATCTCGCGGATGTTGATACGCTCCGGCCAGTCGAGACGATCCGCCATGATGCCGTAGAGGCGCGCCAGGGTGCGGCGTCGTACGAAGTTACTCAGGTGGGTGCTGAAGCCGGTGCCGCCTGGCTCGCTGATCGTGTTGAGGTGGTCGGTGTACTCGAGCCACTCGCCAAAGGGCGCAAAGCGGGCGCGGATGCCACGCTTCTCGAGGGCCTCGATGACAAAGTCGTTGGCGTAGGAATCGCACCGCACGTAGATCTCACCGACCACCAACACGGTCGGCATCGGTCGATCTTCCTTGATGCGTGCAAAGTCAGCGGCGGCGCGACGCAGCAGGTCGGCGCAGCCGAACAACCGGCCGTTGGCCACCTGGAGCAGGGCCGCGGGTACCGATAGGTCGCCGTCTCCGGCCGCCTCGATGGTGTCGCACAGCTCCTCGGAGTAGCGGTCGAAGAGGCGCTGGGCGGCGCCCGGAATGCGCTCCACTGGCCGTACATCATAGAGGGCGGTCATCAGCTGGTCGATGGCGGTGAAGCCGGAGAAGATCAGCGCGGTGATGCCGCCTGGGATGCCGTCGAAATAATCGTCGTCGCTC
>JAUUZB010001037.1 GCA_030590185.1 Deltaproteobacteria bacterium | reverse complement strand
GGCGCCGCTGCATCCTGGTGGTTGAAGATCCTCAGGACGCCGTAGCGCAGCGGGTGATCGTCCGGGGCATCGGGGGGCGCGAGGTCAGCGGGCCGGCGATGACCGATGGGGAGCAGGACGCAGCTCCGCTCGGGGTGTTCCGGGTCCGGGGTGAACTGCAGCCAGCCGAGCTCCTCCTCGAGCTCCACGCCGCCGTAGAAACGCATCTTGTAGAAGCTGGTCGCGGGATCGACCACCCCGTGCAGGTGCGCCATGTCCTCGAAACAGATCGACTGCTCGGCGCTTCCCGGTGTGCGGCGCAACAGGCGAAAGTGCGCCAGGGGCGTGTACTGGGTCAGGTACTCGTGGAAGAAGGCGTCGCGGCGTTTGATCAGGACGTCGATCAGCCACGCCTCCTGGCGCGGATCATCGAACTGCGCCGTCTCCACGATGGCGCCCACGTGGGCGTCGGTGAAGCGGGACAGGATCCGAATCATCCACAGGATGTCGCGGTGGGTCCGGCGGCTAAAGGCCGGCGTCTGATACACCCCACGCCACTCCGAGGGCACGAACTGCTCGGCATTGAAGTAGCCAAAGATCTCGACGTCGGAGCGCTTCGATCCATACCAGGGGCGGGGCACCAGCCCGAGGGTGATCAGGTCGACGAGCAGGTGCTCGAAGTCGATGGCGTAGGAGTAGCCAAACCGCCGCGCCATGGCGTCGAGCTCGTAGTCGACGCCGAGGGCATCGCCCCAGTCGATCTTGTAGTGGCGGATGAACTTCCGGTCCTCCTCCTCGACCATCACGTCGAAGGTGTTCTGCTCCCGGGCGTCGACGTGGTGGATCCAGGCGGCCAGCAGGTGGGTGGCGCGCAATTCGCGTCGGTCCTCGTGGGGGATAACGTCGTTGGGGTCGTCGCCGCGGGTCTCCTCGTACTTGTACGGGCCGATGGGCTTGCCGGGCACGAAGCGGCTGGCCGAGGCGCGCAGGCGGCCATCCTTGATGCGAAAGCCCATCGACAGGACTTTATTAATGTCGGCCATGGTGAGCTCGACTTTGTCGCCAAAGATGTCCTCGGAGGTCCCCTCCGGATCCATCTCCAGGATCTCCGGCCGGAAGTAGACGATCTCGTTGCAGGGGGCGAAGAAGCCGGCGGCCCACCAAATTTTCGAGCCGATGACGTCGGCGCCGGTGGCCCGGGTGGGCTGGATTGGGCTGTCGAACTTGAGCAGGTAACGGAAACCGTCCGGACCCTTGATGAAGAAACCTGGGTTGGCGCCGTTCGGCTTGGCGCCGGTGATCAGCCAGGTGCCGCCCTCCGGGTCGAGGGGAGGCGTGTCACCGCAGGCGCCGCGGGCCGCGCGCTCAGGGCTGATGTCGTGCAGCCCGATGCGGTTGGTGAACCAGGAGCTGTTCGGGACCTCATCGATGGCGTTGACGTTCGTCGCCTCCCCCGGGCGCGGGAAGGACCAGAAGTCCGCGAACCAATAGAGGAGTGACTTGTCGAGGCCGTCGCCGTTGATGCCGGAGTAGTAGGCATCCGGCATCTCTGGGGTTTGGTTACGATCCGGGTCTTCCCAGAGCGGCTCGGCGAGGGGGAAACGGCGCACCGAATGTCCGCAGCCGGCGACGACCGTCAAGAGCAGCAAGGTGGTGATCGTTTGACGCGTCATGGCTCAGAACCCGTGGTTGACGCCGATCGAGAAACGACCGGAGTAGACGGGGTTGATCTCGTCGGAGTCGAGGCGATTGGTGCCAAAGCCGACCAGCAGCTCGAAGGCCGACTCCCGTGACGAGGAGTCGCGCAAGGCGATCCCGTAGGAGAGGTGGTTGGCCGCGATGTCGAAATTGTGGAAGCTCGGGAAGGCGTTGCCCATGCTGAGGAAGAAGGAGGCATCGAACATGGAGTAGACCGGGTAGCGGTACTCGACGGTCGCTACCCAGGCTTGGCGCCCCCGCAGCCGGCCACCGAGAAAACCGCGCAAGTGCTCGGTGCCGCCGAGGGTGATCAGCTCGGTGAAGGGGATCGGCGTGCGGGCGGTCTCGTCGGGTACCAGCCGCTCGCTGACGTTCTCCATCAACTCAACGTAGAGGCGCCCGGCGATGACGTGGCGGTTGCCTAAATCCCAGAAGCCCGCCGCCTCGCCGCCGTAGCGGAGCAAGCGCAGGTCGGGGTTGGATGGGTCGATGGCAAAGGAGCCCAGGACCTCGAGTCGCAGGCCAGAGCCCGCCTCGAACTCGGGATCCGGCAGGCGGGTGTCGAGCTCCCCCACGACGGTGGTGTCGATCAGCCGGTAGCCGTCAAAGCCGGGCAGCGCCGCGGCCTGGGCCGTACCGAGCTGCGGGGTGTCGGAGTCGGTGCCTAGCTGTACGTCCCGGAAGGCCACGGTGGCGGTGAAGCGATTGAGGCCCCCGAGCAGGGCACGCAGGCTGACGTCGGCCGAGCCGATGGCCGAGCGGTAGCGACAGCCGGCCTGGCAAGCGTGGTTGGGGTCGCCGTCACCGAAGTAGGGATTGTCCGGCCGCCGCACGTAGCCGCCGTTGACCGACAGGATCGCCGACTCGTTGCGCAGCAGCGCGGTCTCGATGCCGGCCTGGGCGGAGAAAACGTCGTCCCAGAGGCTGAAGGAGGCCACGACGTCGGTGCCCTCGATCAGGTCGTTCCAGTGGAAGGAGAGGCCGACGTGGGGGCGTAGCCCGAAGTCCGCTAGGAAACGCGGCAGCACGCCGGCGTTGTCGTCGTCCCAACTCAAGAAGGTGGTCACGCGATCCACCAGGGCGTACTGCTCGTTCAGGGTGATCAGGGTCTTGAGGGGCCAGCGCAGGAGGTACTGGGAGACTAGGTAGACCGGGAGGAAGATGGCTCGGGGGATCCAGATGAGGACGTCGGCGGCGTC
>JAUUZB010000652.1 GCA_030590185.1 Deltaproteobacteria bacterium | reverse complement strand
GACTACTGCGATCCCGTCGATGGACCGATTCATCTGCCCGACGCCAACGTCGAGGGGAACAGCTGTGAACTCGCCGCCGGGGGCTTCGGCATCTGTGTGGCAGGCGTTTGCGGTGTCTCGATCTGTGGGGATGGCTATGTCGATTTGTCGGCGTCCGAAGAGTGTGACCGGGGAGCCCTGAACAGCGACACCGAGGCGAACGCCTGCCGTACCGATTGCACCGATCCGAGCTGCGGTGATGGGGTGCACGATTTCACCGAGGAGTGCGACGATGGCAACGCCGTTTCCGAGGATGATTGCCTCCCGGGTTGCCTGCTCAACACCTGCGGTGACGGCTGGCAGAACCTCGGCGTCGAGGACTGTGACGACGGCAACGCTGTGGAGGAAGATGATTGTCTGAGCACCTGCAACCTGAACAGTTGCGGCGACGGCTTCCTACACGACGGCGTCGAGGATTGTGACGACGGCAACAGCTTTGACGCCGATCCCTGCCTCGCCGACTGTACGCCGAACGTCTGCGGCGACGGTCATTGGAACCCCTCCGCCGAGGAGTGCGACGATGGCAACGCCGACAACACCGATGCCTGTGTCAGCGGTTGTCTGTTGGCGATCTGCGGCGACGGCTTCGTGGAGGACGGCGTCGAACCGTGCGATGACGGCAACGCCGAAGCACAGGATGCCTGTCTGCCGAGCTGTATTGCGAACGTTTGCGGTGATGGCGTCCTCGATTTAACCGGGGAGGTCTGTGACGACGGCAACACCGATAGTTTTGACGGGTGCTCGGCGAGTTGCTCCTACGTGATCTTCGAGGTCGACCTCGGTGCGCCCATCTCGCGTGCGGCGCCGGTGGGCAATTTCGGCTTGGTTCTGGCCCCCACGACCGATGGCTGGCTCCACGCCATCTCCGCCTTCGACGGCTCAGAGGCGTGGTCCTACGACGCCGGTGCGGCGCTCAGCAGCATGCCCGCCTTGCGAGGGGACCGCGTCTATATCGTGTCCGAAGATGGTGTCGTGCATGCCTTGGATTCCTCAGGACCCGATGGCACGGGCGCGCCGTTGTGGACGTTCGCCATGGCCACCACGTCGTCATCCGGGGGGGTGACTCTACAAAACGACAACGGTATGACCAGCACCGGTGTGGTCGTGGTGGATGACCAGGGGACCCTCTACAACCTCGACACGGGCGGCACCGAGATCCTCTTTGGCCAGGGGGCGAGCTATCCTCATCCCACCGATAATTTCGGTGCCTGCAACAACTGTGTGCCCACCGGCACCAACCACAACAACCCGCTGCATGGTCTGCTGCTACCCCTCGACGACAGGATTTGGTTTTGGGATTTCAACACCCCCTGTCCGGCCCTGTCGTTACAATTGTCAGTGGGCGAGGAGATCATCGACCAGGTTGTCTTCCTCGGCAACAACAGCAGCGGCCCCGACAGCGCGGACAAGGCCTACGTTGCGACTACCTTCAACCGCATCATCCAATTCTATGCCAGCGGTTATGACGCCGTGCCGGTCGTCTGTGCCGGTCTCGCGATCAACATCCAATGGTCCTATGCCGCCGGCACCACCCTGCTGGCCCCGCCGGTCAGCGGCTCCAGCCACCTAGCAACCACACGGGAGCTCTTCTACGGCGGTGCGGACGGCCTGTTGGTTCGCTTGGACTCGGCTCCCATACCCACCGGGCCAACCTGGACGTATGACGCCGGTGCGGCGCTGCCGAGATCACCGACCGTAGGGGCCGCCGGCATCGTCTACGTGGGGGACGCCACCGGTGTGGTGCACGCGGTCGCCACCGATACGGGTCTGCCTGTTTGGACCGTGGCCCTCGATACGGCCGCGTCCGGGGGCCCCTTGCTGCAAAACGACGCCGTCTGGGTCACTACGGAGAGTGGAACGCTCTACGCCCTGGAGCGCGGGGAGTCCATCTCATCAGAGCTCAACCGCTGGCGACGTCAGGGTGCCAATAATGGGGGTACGTCGATCAGCACCGCCTGCTCGTCCATGCCCACCGAGGCTGGATCGTTGTTGTTCGTCGGCATGGTTCTGTTGCTTGGTTGGCGGCGCCGGAAATGAAGATGGCTCGAGTGAAGAGGAGTCCGTTTGCCGCCCTGCTCTTCGTGGTTGTGGGCGCGGTGTTCCTGACGAGCGTGCCGGCTGCGGCGCGCCCGGGTAGAGGGGAGGTAGCCAGGAAGAAGACGGCCCAGAAGAAGAAGCGAAAGAAGGCCAAGAAGAAGGCCAAGCAGGCAGAGGCTCCGGTCGCTCCCCCGGCCCCGGTCGCTCCCCCGGCCCCGGTCGCTCCCCCGGCTCCAGCGGTTACGGAGGTCACGGCTGCCCCGGCCGAGAATCCTCCGCCGCCACAGCCCGGGACGACGGCCAGTCCAGCTCCCCCAGGGGCCAGCAAGAAGCCAAAGCCGGGAGGACGGGTCGCCACGGGTGCTGACTCGTTCGACGCGGCGGCCATGCTCGGGAGAGCCCAGGCTCGCTTCGAGGCGCTAGACTTCGGGGAGGTTCTGCCGTTGGTGGAGAAGGTGCTTGCCCGCGATGACATCGATCTCCAGGTGCGACTCGACGCCTACGAGCTCCATGGCAAGTCCCTCGCCATCGTGGGCCGTGGCGTGGATGCGGAGAAGCCGTTTCGGTTTCTCCTGCGCGGCCGCCCGGATTTCGATCTCTCCGCCGAAACCCCGCCCAAGATCCTGGCGGTGTTTCGCAAGGTGCAGGTGGAAGAGCGTGCCATCGTAGAGCAGATGCGGGAGTTGGAGCGGCGCCGGATCATCGAGGAGATCGAGCTCAAGGGCGAACCACCGCCGGAAGTGGTGGGTGGGGAGCCGGTCAACTTCGCCTTGGGGCTGCACGACCCGAGGCGGGCCGTCGACTCGGTGTCGGTCGAATACCGGCGCGAGGGGGAGAGGCATTACTCTTCCCTAGCGCTCTTGCCGGACGAGGGCGGCGAGTGGATGGGCGAAGTTCCTGGTGAGTGGACCGCCAACGACGCCGGTTTTATCCTGGAGCTCTTCTTTCGCACTTCGGATCGTGCCGGCAATCCTTTGGTCTTCCTCGGCACCAACGCCGACCCCCTCAGGGTTAGGGTATCACCCGGCAGCGTGGTGGAGCCGAGTGAGTTCTATGAGACGATTTGGTTTTGGTCGTTGACGCTAGGGGTCCTCGCGGCAGCCGGGATCTCCGCTGGACTCATCTACGACGCCGAAACGAAGGCCCCGCCGAGTGATCTTCCCCCGTTGATGCTGCCGTGAGCGGCTGCGCCGACCTCAATCGATGGACAGCGTGTCCCCGCACCCCATAGGATAGGGCGGTGCGAATCCTCGACCGACAGATCCGGGACTTTGCCAAGGGCCTCGACGCCGCCGCTGTTGATCAGATCGACGACGCCAAGGTCCTCGAGCTGCTCGCGGCCATCGGCGATGGACCAACCACGGACGCCGCGTCGCTTCACCATCGCCTGACTCGCCCCGGCATCACCCGCGCCGAGCAGCTCGCGCTGGCCAGGGCCGGCCTCGACGACAATGAGCGCGCCGATATCACGACGCTTCTGGAGCGCTCGAGCTACGCGATGTCACCCGGGGCGCGGAACTTCCTCGAGGCGCTGGTCGGTCGCGCCGAGCTCGGGGTCAATCTCGGGCCCTTGGTGCTCATCGGCGACCAACGCGGCGCCATCAGGGGCACCGCGGCCCCGGCGAGGTGGTCGAGGCGATCAACCTCTCCACGGCGCCCAGCGGTCGACTGCACCTCGACAACACCACCGAGCTCGCTCGCGCTGACGGTTACGGCTACTTCACGGGCAGCCTCCCCGATGTTCGGGAGGGTGACGTCGTTCGCATGCGCACCCGTCGCACCGACGGTCAGGTGAGCGATTGGGTCACCATCCAGGCGCGCGGCATCGCGGCCCGCGATACCCGTAACGCCCAGGTGTCCCTGGCTCGAGCCGACGTGGTTGCCGCGGGGCCGGGGAGGCTCGCGATCACGCAGAACACCAAGCGTCCCTTCTCGGAGCCGGGCGCCGAGGTGCGT
>JAUUZB010000773.1 GCA_030590185.1 Deltaproteobacteria bacterium | reverse complement strand
TGTCGACCCCGATCCCGCAGGCGTGGGTGTGCCCCACCGCGATCTGCTCGAACTTGCCCTCCGGCGACGGGGGCGAGGAGCCCTGGCCCCAGCAGGTCACCGTTCGGTTCTTGTTCACCGCGCAGGTGTGAAAGCCGCCGCTGTCGATGGCGCGCAGCCCGGCCTTCTCCGGGAACCCACCGCCTCCGAAGTCAGCACCCCAACAGGTGAGCGCGCCGGCCTTGTTGAGACCACAGGTATAATGAGCACCCGCGGTGAGCTTGGTGAAGGCGCCCTCGGCGGGCGTCCCCTGACCGTGCTGGTTGTGACCCCAACAGGTGACCTCGCCGCCTTTTTTGATCCCGCAGGTGTGGGTGTGCCCGGCGGCCAACTCGATGTATGCACCCTCCGGGGGGGCGGACTGTCCCCAACGATCGTCCCCCCAACAGGCCACCGATCCATCCGAGGCGATGGCGCAGGAGTGGGCGTCGCCGGCGACGACCCTCTTGAAGCTGCCGCGCGGCGGCCGGGCCTGGCCGCATTCCCAGGCGCACTTGCCCTCGTCGCAGCCACAGGCGCTGGCCCGCTTGCCCGCCCCCCAGCAAACCAGCGCCCCGTCTGCCTCGACGCCGCAGCTGTGGTGCCAGCCGCTGGCGAGCTGTGTGATCACGGTCGAGGGCGCCTTGGTCTGCCCGAAGGTGTCGAGGCCCCAACAAACCGCGGTCTTGTCCGGCTTGAGAGCGCAGGAGTGAAGCGCCCCCACCGACACCTGCGTCAGCGCGCCCTCGGGGGGCACCAGCCAGGCTGGATCAGCAGCGACGAGCAACAAGCCGAGGGAACAAACGACGAACATGGCAGCTCCTGGTTGGGGTCCGCGGCAAGAGAAACGATCTGGCGGTAAGTTTCAAGCGTGTTTTCGGGTGCCAGGCCGATTTCGCTTGGCTCCGCCACAGCGGCGAGAGGCACCTAGCCGCTCACCAGCTTCGCCTTGACCAACCGCACGGCCATCACCGCCATCAAGCGCGGCCGGGCGAGGTCGAGGGCGCGGCATAGCCGACCCTCCTCCGCTGCGAGCACCCCGATCTCCTCGGCGAGCTGTGCCTCCAGCTCCGCGTGGGCGTCGGTGCTCGGGTCCATCCCCGCGGTGGACCGGCGCAGCTGGCGTTCCAAGATTCGCTGCCGCAACGAAAAGTGCTCCTGCACCCGCGCCAACGCATTTGTCACCGCTTCGGCGAGGGTGGCGTTGGCGATCTTCTCAACGTCGTCCAGGTTCTGTCCAACCAACCGCCGCCAGCGTTGCCCAGCCTGTTTGAGCGGCTTGGCGTCCATCCGATCCAAAGGCCGATCGCTCTCGATCAAGCCGTCGAGCACGGACACCGGCGCACCCGCCTCGTCCACCGTGATGGTGAAGAGGCGCTCGTGCAAAAAGGCGCCCGCCTCGGGCACGTCGTCTGGTAGGTCAGCCATGAAGCGCCAGATGAAGATCGCCCCGTCCTGGTTGAAGCCGCGACAGATCGCCAGCGCGGCGCTCGAGGAGTCCGCCTCCCGCGCCCACTCCAGGGCTTGCTCCACCAACGGGTGCCCGAAGGAGAGGAACTCAACCCCCTCGTGGTCGAGGGCGTAGGTGCGGGAGAAGGTGGCGTCATATTCGGCGTCGAGGTTAGAGCCGCCAGCGGCGCTCGGCGCCCCCTCGACCCAAATCACCGGCCCGGTCTTGCTTTGTAGATCGAGATGGCTGTGCTCGGCGTAGCCACGCACGAAGGCCTCGGTCCCCTCCTCGAGGTCAGGGGGCAGATGGTCCATCAATGCCGCCACACGCTCGGGCGAAAAGCTGGCGTGGTCGAGGATCGGGTCGACCGAGGCGGCGATGCGCTCGCGGGTCTTGCGGACCAGATCCCGCGTCTCCATGTAGAGCGCCTTCCAGTCCTCGACCGCCGCGCCGGTGTGCACCAGCTCGCCGATGCGATCGCTGACGAACTCCAGGGCGTGGTCGATGCCGCCGACAGTTTGGTTCAGGACGTCGATCGCCTCCTCGAGAATTTTTAGGACCGCGGCCTCGAAGCCGGACTTGAAGTGCGGCACCAGGATGTGCACGTCCCGGTCCTGCCCGACGCGATCGATCCGGCCGATGCGCTGCTCCACCGTGGCCGGCCGCCAGGGCATGTCGTAGAGGACCACGCGGTTGCAGAACTGGAAATTGCGCCCCTCGCCGCCCGCCTCGGTGGAGAGCATCACCGGCGCCCCGCCCGGGTCCCGGAACCAGGCCACCTGCCGGTCCTGATCCCGCGGCGCCAGGCCGCGGTAGAAAACCGCGATGTCGCTGCCGATGACGGTCTCGAGGGCGTCGCGCAGGGCGCGCACGGCGATGTCGGTCTCGACGAAAATCAGCACCTTGTCGTCGGCGTGACGCCGCAACAGCCGCACCAGCCAGCGCAGGCGCGCGTCACCGGTGGGCAGCCCCTCATTGTCGAGGGGCGCGCCGATCACCAGGCCGACGTGGGGCGCGAGGTGCTCGACCAGCTCCGGGCTCAACGGTTTGAGAATGTCGATCAGGGCACGCGGGGTGGCCCACAGGGCGCGCAATAACCGGCCGAGGGTTTGATAGCGCTCGCGGGGATCCTCGATGGTGTCGGCGAGCTCAAACATGACGCTCTCGCCCACGTCGATCAGCCGCGCCTGCTGCTCGGTCGGCTCGAGGGGGAAGACCTGCGGGTTGCGCTCCGGCAGCCCGCCCACCGGGCCGCGCCGGTTGCGCACCACGAAATCGGCTAGACCGTGACGCTGGCGCAGCGCCTCGAGCAGGGCGTCGGCGGCCAGCCGACGTTTGGGCGACGCTGGCTTGAGCTTCGCGAAGGCCTCCAAGCGCGCCAGATCCTCGTCGTCGTCGGCGAGCACCTCGCGTGCCGCGTCGCTCGCTGTTTTCGGCAGGGCCTTTTTATCGGTAACCGAGGCCTCGAGCGCCACGGCCGCGGTGCGAACGGCGGCGACCCGCTCGCGAATCGCCTCGAAGGCGCTCGGGTCGTCGAAACGGCTGCGATCGAGCAGGCGCAGCAAGGCGTGGTATTCAGCCGGGTCCAGCGCCATCGGGGTGGCGGTGAGCAGCAACAAGTGCTGGGTGCGCTCGGCCAGCTTGTCGAGTAGGCGGTAGGCGGCGTTGCCACCATCCTTGGGATTCCAACGCAGGTGGTGCGCCTCGTCCACGATGACCAGATCCCACGGGGCGTTGATGACGTCGGCGGCCAGCTCCGGGTCCCCGGCCACCCGCTCGATCGGCGCGATGATCCGCTGGTGGGCCTCGAAAAAGCTCAGGTCCGGGGTTTCGCTGGCCGCATCCTCGAGGCGATCGTCGTCGAGCAGCACCATCAGCTCGTGGGTCTTGCGGTACAGCTCGCCGAGCCACTGGATGCTCAAGGTTTGGGGGGTGAGGATCAGCACCCGGTCGGCCCGGCCGTCGTGGCGCAGGCCGGCGTAAATCAAGGCGGCCTCCACCGTCTTGCCGAGGCCAACCTCGTCGGCGAGCAGCAACCGAACCCGCGCCGCCTCCACCGCCCGGCTAGCGATGTCGATCTGGTGGGGCAGCCACAGCACCCGCGAGCCAAAGATGCCGGCCACCGATGGCCGCGGCCAGGTGGCGGC
>JAUUZB010000219.1 GCA_030590185.1 Deltaproteobacteria bacterium | reverse complement strand
GCGATGTCGGCGATCGCCCGGCGACCGTCGAGTGCCCCGAGGATCTCGAGGAGGGGCCGCTCGCCCGCCCCGAAGACCGCGTAGTCGGCTTGTTGGCACAACTGGGGATAGGCCCGCACGGTCGGCCCGCCGATGACGACCTCGGCCTCCGGCGCGATGCTGCGGGCCTGGCGCACCAGGCGCTCGACCAGTACCGGGTCCGCCAACAGGGTCGTGGAGATGCCAACGAGCCGCGGCGGCTCCTCGGCCGCGATGCGCTTGGCCTCCTCGAATCGCCAGGGCATGCGCGTGAAGTTGTCCACGACGCGAACCCGGTGGCCGGCGGCGGCGACCACGGTGGCGAGATCGGCGAGGCCCAACAACGGCCGGTGGGGGACCACGACGCCATGCAGAGGCTCCTCGCCCGGGGCTCGAGTCCACAACGGCTGGAGGCAATCCGCCGCATCGCCCAGGGACGCGCGGTCTGCCACCGTGAGCTCCAATGCCTCCCAGGCGCGGACGAGACGCGACACGTAACGCCGGCCCCGGAAGCGCAGCTCGCCCACCAGGTCGCTCAGCAGCAGGAGATCGAGTCGTGAGGCGCTCATGGCCGGCTCAGCAATCTGCCAGCGAGGTGCCGCGAGGGGGCTGGGGGGAGGTCCGATTGATGGGAGATCTTAACGAAAGATCCGGCGACGGTGAAGGTTCACGGACCAACCGCGGCCTCGCTCGAGAACACGGGTGATCGGACGCAAGCTCAGAGCCCGAGGGCGTCCCGGATGGCGGCCTCTGTCGCTGCTTCGCCGCCCGCCGCGGTCTCGTGAGCGATCCGCATCCCCGGCTCGAGCACCAGATCGATGTCATTGACCCCGGTACCGAGGGCGGTCGGCAGCAGGTGATCGGGATCGATCAACACCGTCATGGTGAGGCCAAAGAGGTCGCGCTTCTCAGCGCAATAGGTCGCGTCCGGGTCACCGTTGAAGTCGTTGGAGGTGATGACGAAGAAGGCCTCGAGGCCGTCGTCTACGTATTTTTGATGGAGGATGCTCGCCGTACCGGCGCGCTGGTTACAGCCCCCTCACCACCCGGCGTAGAGAAACAGCCAGGCCGCGGGCGCCTCACACAGGTCGTGCAGGTCGTGGCTGTTGCCGTCGCAATCGCTCAAGGTGATGTTCGCGAGGGTGTCGCCGATGGCATTGCCGTGGGGACCGGGCGGTGGGCAGAGGAGCGGTCCGTCGTCACCGGCCGGTACAAAACTATCGCCTGCCGCGGAGGCATCGTCGCCCCCGAGGGGTCCGGGATCATCGTCGCCGAGACCGTTGCCGTCATCCGCCGGCGGCGCGCAGGCGGTGAACAGGAACAGGGGCGCCCAGAGGAACGAAGTTGCGTGTTTGATTCTCACGATGTCGGTTAAACTGGGACGTCAGGGTGCGTTGTCAAGGCTGGATGGGGGTCAGCCCTTAGACCGCGACGGCCAGTGGAGGATTCGATGCCGCAATGTCCCTTCTGCAAAATCCCCAGCGACCAGCCGATCTGTATCCGCTGCGGGCACAGCATCACCGCCGCCCGGCGGCGCTGTTCGAAGTGCGGGCAGATGTCACCCACCACCGAGCCGACCTGCGTTCAATGTCACGCGCGGTTCGTCAGTGAGTGGGCCTGGAAGGTGCCGCTGATCATTCTGTTGGTAGTCCTCGCCATGGTCGTGCCTATTCTGATCGAGCTGCTCGTTTGACAGCTGCAACACCGTGCGCACCCTCCTGCACCTGCTCGCCCATCTGCTCCTACCCGGCCTGGTGGCCAAGCTCGGGTGGCGACGGCATTGGCTCCGGGCTTGGGGCGTGCTGTTCGCCGCCAACCTGATCGACCTCGATCACCTCCTGGCCAACCCGGTCTATGACCCGAGCCGTTGCAGCATCGGCTTCCACCCGCTCCACTCCGGCGTCGCCGTTTGCATCTACATTATAATGGTGGTGACGCCCGGGACCCGGTTGCTCGCCGTGGGCCTGCTGCTTCACCTGCTCATCGACGGTCTCGACTGCCTCGCCATGGCCGGCTGACACAGACAGCCGGTCTCGACTGCCTCGCCATGGCCGGCTGACACAGACAGCCGATCTCGACCGCCGGCCCGGCACCTTCGGCTGGCGCGACCAACCACCCAGCCTTTCTCCCGCAACCTTTCTGCTTGACAGACCGATGATAGATCAATAGTAATGACTGACCAGTCAGTCATCACCACAAAACAAAGGTTTAGCGCTGACTGACCGGACAGTCATAGGAAGTAAGATGCCCAGGGGAACACTCAACAACATCGCCGCTGAAAAGAAAGAGCGGGTCCTACGAGAAGCCGCACTCTTTTTCGCCGAGCGGGGCTACTCTCAGACCGACATGGCCGCCCTGGCCAAGCGGTGCGGTGTCGCAAAAGGTTCAATATACAACTATTTTAAGAACAAAGAAGAGCTCTACCTGTACGTTTGCCGGGATGGCCTGGAGCGATCCCGGCGGGCGGTGTGGGAAACCGCATCCACGGACCTCAACATCTATGAGCTGGTGGAGCACGTCTTCCGTCACGGGGTCGATTTCACCCGGGAGCACCCGGAGTACGTCACCCTTTACTTGAATATTGCATCTGCTGGCCTCGAGCACTTCGCCGGGGAGCTATCATCAGAGGTCGAAAAGCCCACGGCGGACCGGATCAAGGGCTCCCTTCGCCAGGGGATCGCGGCCGGATTGGTCGACCCTGACATCGACGTGGGTCAGGTGGCCTGGCAAATCAACAACACCTACGTGATGTTCCTCGCCGCCCTGGTCACCCGGCACTTCAAGATCCGCATGCAGGAGTACCTGGAGATCGAGGGCGAGCTAACCGATCGAGATATCGCTGAGCAGCGCGAACGCGCCATCAAACTCATCCGAGACTGCCTGCGGCCGAAAACGGCCGACCGGCATTATTAAGGAGAAGGTCATGGGGAAAGAATCCGGCGGACACATCATCGCCAAAATGCTCAAGATCGAGGGCGTCGAGAAGGCCTTTGGCATCGTCGACGGCTCCTACCTAGCGTTGTGCGCAGGCATGGTGGAGGAGGGGATCGAGCTGATCACCCCACGCCACGAGACCATCGGCGCCCACATGGCCGGCGCCTACGCCAGACTCACCGGCAAGATCGGCGTGGTGATCGCCAGCAATGGGCCGGGCGTGGCCAACGTCCTGTCCGGCGTGGCGGTGGAGCACACCGAGGGTCACCGCGTCCTGCTGATCACCAGCTGCCGGCGCACCGGCATCCACTACCCGAACCGCGGCGGCACCTTTCAGGCCTTTGACCAGATCGGGGTCATCGGCAAGATGGCCAAGTGGTCCGAGGCGGTGCCGACCTTCGACCGCATCCCGGAGCTGATGCGCAAGGCGCTCAAGAAGTGCTACGAGGGCCGGCCCGGCGTCGTGCACCTCGACGTGCCGGAGAACCTGATCAACACCAAGGGGGATGCCCCGGAGCCGTGGCAGCCGCACCAGTACCGCCGCACCACGCCGCTCTACCCCGACCCGGAGGTCGTCAAACGCGCCGCCCACATCCTCGCCAACGCCCGGCTGCCGATCATCCAAGCCGGTGGCGGCGTCATCCACGCCCAGGCGTTCGAGGAGCTCGAGGCAGTCGCCGAGCGCCTGCACGCGCCGGTCACCTCGTCGTGGAGCGCCCGCGGCGTCATGTCGGAGACGGCCCACCTGGCCTGGCCGATGATCCACGTCAAGCCGACCAACGAGGTGCGCAACGCCGCCGACGTGATCCTCTGCCTGGGCTCGCGCCTGGGTGAGACCGACTGGTGGGGCAAGCAGCCCTACTGGGGGTCCCCCTCCGAGCAGAAGATGATCCAGGTCGACATTGATGAAGACGTGCTCGGTCGCGTCCGACCGGTCGACATCGCCATCCAGGCGGACGTCAAGGTCTTCCTACGCCGCCTGGCGATCGAGCTCGACGCCCTCAGCGGTGCCATGCCGATGGCCGATCGCAAGGAAGCCGTCGTCAAGCTCGCCCAGAGCCGGGACAAGAATCGGCAGAAGCTCGACGAGAAGCTCGAGGACCGCGAGACTCCGATGCTCACCGCCCACGTGGCCAACAGCGTCCAGAAGATCCTCGACAAGGACGCGGTGCTGGTCTTCGACGGCGGCAACACCTCGGTCTGGGGCCAGTTCTTCTACCAGGCCCGGACCACCAACACCGTGCTGGCGACCCACCACATGGGCCACCTCGGCGCCGGCGTGGGTCAGGCCCTCGGCGCGGCCGTCGCCCGTCCCGACAAGCAGGTCTGCTGCATCATCGGTGACGGCGCCTTTGGCATGCAGCCCCAGGAGGTCGAGACCGCCATACGCAACGACCTCAAGATCATCTTTCTCGTGGTCAGCGACCGGCAGTGGGGAATGGTCAAGATGACCCAGAGCATCGCCTTCAAGCCGATCAAGATGATGATCAAGAAGAAGCTCGACCCCGACGAGACCATCAACTCCAACCTCAACGAGATCGACTACGGCAAGCTCGCCCAGGCCATGGGTGCCCACGGCGATCGGGTCGCGGATCCCGCCGAGCTGCCTGCCGCCATCGAGCGCGCCCTAGCCGCTGACAAATGCTCGGTCATCCACGTCGACGTCAACCCGGACAAGCACCTCTGGGCCCCGGCGCTGCTGCACTTCAAGGACATGCACCAAGAGCCCAAGGGCAAGTAATCCGGTGGGGCGCCCGCGAGGGCGTCCACCCAACCGGGGGGTGAGCACCATGGACGCCGCAGCAGTCGACCAAATCCAGCTCAACTTCAGCCGCACCGGCTTGACCATAATCAATCTGGTGATCGGCTTGATGATGTTCGGGGTCGCCCTCGACATCAAGTTGGATGACTTCGTTCGCATCCTGCGCGCGCCCAAGGCGCCGGCCATTGGCCTCGTCGCCCAGTTTCTCTTTCTGCCCGCCTTCACCTTTGTGCTGACCCTGGTGCTGGATCTCACCCCCTCCATCGCCCTCGGCATGATCCTGGTCGCCGCCTGTCCCGGCGGCAACCTGTCGAACCTCATGACCTACCTGGCGGGGGGCAACACGGCGGTGTCGGTGAGTATGACCGCCATCTCCACGGTGGCGGCGATCCTCATGACGCCGCTGAACCTCACCCTGTGGGGGAGCCTCAACCCGGACACCGAGCTGATCCTGCGCGAGGTCAGCCTCAGCCCGGTGGACGTGTTCATCACCGTGTTCGTCATCCTCGGCATCCCCTTGGTGCTCGGCCTGCTGGTCGCCCGTTGGCAACCGGCCCTGGTGGAGAGGATCCGCAAACCCTTCAAGGTCCTTACCGTGGTGATCTTCATCCTGGTCATCGTCGGCGCCCTGGCCGCCAACTTCTCCATCTTCCTCGACGTCATCGGCTTGGTGGTCTTCGCGGTGCTGGTGCACAACGCCCTCGCCATCAGCGTTGGCTACGGTGCCGGCCGCCTCGCTGGCCTGCCGCCCCGGGATCGCCGGGCGGTGGCGATCGAGGTCGGCATCCAAAACTCGGCCCTCGGCCTGGTCCTCGTCTTCAACTTTTTCGAAGGCCTCGGCGGCATGGCGATCATCGTCGCCTGGTGGGGGATCTGGCACATCATCGCCGGCCTCACCCTGGCCTTCTTCTGGTCGCGGCAACCGATTGCCGAGGCCGCCCAGGAGGTGACCCCGTGAGCAGCAAACATGGCAACCCGGTATCGGTGTTGGTCACCGGCGCTAGCGGTTACATCGGCCGCATCGTGATCGAGGAGCTAGCCAAGCTCAAGGCTAACCCCGACCCCGACGCCCCGCGCGCCATCGGCCGGGTGGTCGCCACCGACCTGCGGGAGATCCCGATGCCGGACCGCCACGACGGCGTTGACTACGAAGTCGCCGACGTGCGCGATCCCAAACTCGCCGACCTGCTCGAACGCTACGAAATCGACGTGGTCGCCCACCTCGCGGCGATCGTCTCCCCGGGCAACGATCCGGACCGGGAGCTCGAGTACTCGGTCGACGTGCTCGGCACGAAGAACGTGTTGGAGTGCTGCGCGAAGGCCAAGGCCCGCAAGGTGATCATCACCAGCAGCGGCGCCGCCTACGGCTATTACGCCGACAACCCGGAGTGGCTCACGGAGACCGACGCCATCCGCGGCAACGTCGAGTTTGCCTACTCCGACCACAAGAGATTGGTCGAGGAGATGCTCGCCCGCTGGCGCGATGAGCATCCGGAGCTCGAGCAGCTGATCCTACGGCCCGGCACGGTGCTCGGCGACACCACCGCCAATCAGATCACCAACCTCTTCGACGGCCGCATGGTGATCGGCCTGCGCGGGGCAAAAACTCCCTTCGTGTTGATCTGGGACCGGGACGTCGCGGCCATCATCGTGCGCGGCATCCTCGAGGACAAAACCGGCATCTTCAATCTGGCCGGCGATGGCGCCCTGCCAATGAAGGAGCTGGCCAGGATCATGGGCAAGCCCTTCATCCCGCTGCCGGTGACCCTGGTCCGCACCGCCCTGCGGGTGATGAAGGCCCTCGGCCGCACCCCCTACGGACCGGAGCAGGTGAACTTCCTGCGCTACCGGCCGGTGCTCTCCAACGAGCGGCTCAAAACAGAGTTCCCCTACACCCCAATGAAGACCAGTCGCGAGGTCTTCGATTACTTCTTGGAGGGACGTCGTCATGGCGCGCAGGCGTGACCTGAACGACCGGGTGGTCGTGATCACCGGAGCCACCGGCGGTCTCGGCCGCGCCATGGCCGAGCGCTTCGCCGCACGGGGGGC
>JAUUZB010000011.1 GCA_030590185.1 Deltaproteobacteria bacterium | reverse complement strand
CCAGCAGGATGTCCAGGATCTGTTGGTCCGCCTCCCGGAGCATCCAGGACTGCTGCTCCGGCGCCCAGTGGGGCGCGACCTCCTCGCGCAGCAGGCGCATGGTCTGCAGGGCGCGCTCGGCGATCATGTCGAGCATCTCGTCGAGGGGATCCGCCCCAGCGAGCGGATCCGCCTCCTCCCCCTGGTCCTCCCGCGCCTCGATCGCCTCGACCCGGCGATGCTCCCCGGCCTCGGCCCGTTGTGCCAGCTCTCGTTTTTCCGCCTTGCGCAGCTTGCGTTTGAGCGCCCGGCCCATCTGCTCCAGGCCCATCTTGGCGAACTGATTGAGGGCCTGGGTGAGGGGCTTGGCCCCCTGGGTGATGTCGGTCAGGAGGTTCCGGCCAGCCTGGCGGGAGGCCTGCTGGATGGCGTCCTGGATGATCTTCTGGACGACCTCCGACTTGACCGAGCCCCGCATGGTGCTGCCCTTGGCAAAGGAGCTGCCCCTGGCGCGCCGGGCGTGGGGCCAGAGGAGCTTGACCAGCCCCCGGAGACCGTCGGTATCCGCGTCGTCGGCGCTGATGCCCAGGTAGCCGACCCAGACGCGCAGCTGGTTCCGGGCGGAGGTCGTGGCCGACTCAACCGCCCAGGCGTCGACGTGCTGGCGCGCCGCTGCCCTAGAGGAGGCCTTGCCCAGGACCTGTTTCAGGGCCGCGGTCAGGCTAGCGAGCTTGGACTTGTTCCACGCCTGACGTTGGACGCCGGCGAAACCCTGGATGAGCCGGGCGACCTCGTGGTGTGCCTCATCAAATGCCCCATCGGCCCCGACACCGGGTTTGCCGGTCGGGAGCTGAGTGAGGAGCTCGCGCACGCCCTTGCCCGGGATCTCCCCCGCCTCCTGCGCCGAGCGCAGGGGAGGCATCGTCGGGCCCTTGACCCGCCGGACGTCGTCGACCATCGGCCGATCCTAACCCGGCCGGCTCCCCGTGGATAGGCACCGCCCGGTCCCGTGTCTCAGGCCGGTCGCGTGTCTCAGGCCGGTCCCGCGTCTCAGGCCGGTCGCGTGTCTCAGGCCGGTACCGTGTCTCAGGCCGGTCGCGTGTCTCAGGCCGGTACCGTGTCTCAGGCCGGTCCCGGGCCCTCCCCCACGTTCCATTGTGCGACACGGCCGAGTCACAGCTTGGCACGGGGATCGGGTCACGCGGCCTCCTTTGCCGGGAAAAAATGTTTAGGAATCACATGTTAGAGGGTTCCCGGTCCTTGGCACGGATCGCGCAAAAACCTCCGGCGTCATGGCACGAACGAAAGAGGACAAACCGATGGCACGCAGATGGAGCCCCCCGCCCATGAACGAGGTTGAGACACGACGCGGTTCCGAAGCGGCTGCGCCTGCGGTCACGGTTGACGAGAAGGTCGTGCGCAAGATGTTGCAGATCAACCCGGCCCTGCGCGACGGCCGGACCACCTTTCAGGTCAAGAAGGATCTGGAGCATGGCCAAGCGGTGCATACGGACGACGGCCCGGCCACCGGCCCGGTCCCGGCCTCACCGCAGCGTGAGGCGGCGGCTGGAACGAGCCCGGCGCGATCGAACGGTGCCCGGGGCGACCTCGAGGAAACCGTCAGCTTCTTCATCAAGGGCCGGGCCGAGGATTTCGAGTCCGCGCTGAACGATATCGCCGAACGCCGTCGGGCCCTCGACGCCGAGGAGCAGCAGGCCGCCGGCGAGCTCAGCGATCAATTGGCCCGGTTCCTAGCGATGCTCGACGAGACGATCGTGGCCATGCACGGGGTGAGCGTTCTGTCGCGGCACGGGGAGCTGCTCGGCCGACTCGGCCTCGACCCAGCGAAGGTGCTCGAGATGACCCGCCAGGTGAGGAGATGACCATGTCCAAGATTCAGCCCGGCTCGCCTTCGCCCGCTCCCTCAACCTCCGTGGGGAACCAAGGGGCCATCGCGAGTGGGACCGGCGGCGCCCTCGGACTCGGGATCGACGTCGGCCTGCTCGCGGAGATTCCGATTGGCGAGGCGTACCGGCCGGCCGCTGAGAAGCCGGTTGACCGGGTTGATGACCAGCCGAAGGCCGAGGCGGATTCCGGGCGAGGCGCGCGTCCCAAGGATGCGCCGGTCGAAAAGAAGGACCTACGCGCTGCCGCGAGCCCGTTTCGCGAGCTGCCCCGCGCCGAGCCCAGGATGGCGCAGCGGGTGTTGGCCGCGTCGGTGCCGGTGGAGACTGAGATCGACCTGTCCTTTGAGACGCTCGGTAAGCTTGCCAAGATTGAAGCGAAGCTCGGCGCGGATCACGCCGGGGCATTCGACAAGATCCGACCGGGGACCCTGCTCGTCACCCACGACGGCCAAGCCGTCCGGGCCGGCCGGACGCCGCTCAGTGACCGCGCGCTGCGCGACCTCGCCACCAAGTTGACCCGGGATGCCAACAATCAGGCGGCGTTGAAGGATCACATCAAGCAGTTCGCAAAGCTGCAGGCTCGATTCCTGGCCGGCACCAAGATGGACATCCAGGCGTTGATCCAGCGGGTGCTGCGCGAGTGCTACCACATCCAAAACGGGCTGCTCCAAGACAAGGCGGAGAAGGTTCAGTTCGAGAACGCCAAGAAGAAGAAGCTGCGCGAGCAGGGCCAGAAGGCGCGGGACACCCTCATGAAATGGCGGACGTTGGAGAGCAACGAGGTCGAGGGCGGGTTCATCGCCGAGGAGCCGTTCGAGTGTTGGGAGCTCGGGGATGATGGCGAGTTGTATCGGCCTACCATGGACGAGTCCGATGTGGAGGCGTGGCACGCGGCGGTGGACGCGGCGCTCGAGGCGCGGGGGGATGACGTGGGGAGCGCGCTCAGTAGCTACGAGGATTTCTTTTATGGCGAGTCCAACCTGACCCGCGAGGATGAGGCGCTGCTCGACCAGGCTTTGGAGGGGCGCTCGGCGGATTGGCTCGAGGAGAATATCGGCGAGATCGTGGTCGCGGTTGGGAACATGAACAAGAGTGACTTTGATGCGTATTTCATCGAGGGCGAGCCGGGGCAGAACCTCTTTGAGAATATTCGCACCCAGGACATGGAGCCGTACGTCGAGTTGCTGGAGTCGCTCGGGCCGGCTCAGATGCTCTACCTCTTCAGTGCCTCGGCGGCTGGCAGCGGGTTTGACCTCAACGCCTCGACCGAGAGCATCGTCTCGAGGGCGGCCGTTGCTGGCGTGGTCGGGGGCGTCGCCGGGGGATTCATGGCTGGCGCCGCCGCCGCCGGGGTGGCCGGACCGCCCGGTGCACTTTTCGGTGGAATCATCGGCGCTATGGTCGCAGGTGCAGGCGCTGGGACGGTCGGCGCGGCCCTGATTCTCGCCGAGGGTCACGTCTTCAGTGCCCTCAACGGCGACCAACACAGCGACCTCGAAACAGCCATGACCCTCGTGATCGAACGCGTGGCCGAGGAAACCGGGACCTCCATCACCGTTGGCGAGTCCATCACCCTCGAGAACACCCTCGACGCCCTCGCAGCCCTCGAAGGGGCCCACGATGGTGGCGAGGTGGACGGCGCCTTCGGCACGCCGCCCAAGGTCGGTGGTCCCAAGACCTTCAACGTTCCGGACCAACTCGACAACTACGTCGAAGACCTCGAAACGGAAATCCAACAGATCGGCGACGACGCCCAGATCGCTAACGTCCGCATGCAGAACGAGCTCGACCGACAACAACAGACCCTTCAGATGATGACCAACATCGCCAAGATGCTGCACGACACCGCCATGGCTGCGGTTCGCAAGCTGAGCCAGTAGCCGTTCCCATAAAGGAGACAACCATGAGCCGCATTTCCAGCCCATCCAACGCCCAACTCGCCACCCAGGAAGCGCTCGCGAGCCAACAAACGAAGGCCACGCCCAAGGAGGACGCCGCCAAGGCAGCCAAGGCCGCCAAGAAACCCGAGCTACTCCAACAGCTCCAACCGAGCCTGACGCTCGTGGGCCGCAAGGGTGCGGGGCGGACGAAGCTCACCGCCATGCAGACCACCGCCTCCACGCCCGACGCCCAGGCGACGCCCGCCCGAGCGGGTGCGGGCGCCATGGCGGGCCTGCCCACGGCCAACGCGGCCGATGTGCCGCTGCCGCGACTCGCCCCGGCGTTCGGAATGGATGGGGATGGCACGCCGTCGGTCAAAACGATGGCGAGCCTAGCGAAGGTGGAGAGCGCGGCGCTCGGCTTGGTGGCTGGCAAGGAGGGGTTGCGGTCCAAGCTGCTCGGGGCGTCCGCCAGGCTGCGCGAGGGCGGGATGTTGTTGATCGCGGACGCGCGGGCCACCTACACCGGCCCCCGGACCAAGGTCGATGCGGGGTTGGTCGACCTGCTCGCTGAGAACCTCCTCCACAACCTCGGCACCACCGAGTTGGAGGAAGCCAGCGCCGGCAAGCTCGCGACGAACATCAAGGCGGCGATGGCGGCGCAGCAGGGCCGCTTCCCCCTCGGCATGGATATCAATGCCTTCGTCCAGGCGGTGCTGCGCGAGTCCTACATGCTGCAGAATGAGGAGCTGCGCGACTTCGCCGATCGGGTCAAACATTTCAACGAGCTCAAAAAGGCGGCCCGGGCCAGGCTCACGACGGCCCGCCAGCTACGCGTTTCCATGCCGGCGGACGGCGAGCTCACCGAGGAACAGCTCGCCGAGCTGATCTACTTCCACACCGAGAGCGGCAATTGGGTCAACTACGCTTCGGGGGAGATCGTGGACCCGTTGGTGACCGACGAGTCCTCGGAGCCCGAGCTGGTGTTGTCGGAGACCGACGGCGCCATGCTCTCGGAGGAGGAGATCGCGATCGCCTTTGCTCGGGTGACGTTCGAAGGGCTCTCGCACGAGGTCGCGGGGGCGTGGGACGACACGACGGCGGTGCTCGAGGCGACAATCGAGGAGATCCACGAGCTCCAACGGGCAAAACAGGATGGGCCAGAGGCCATGCGGCCGCACTACGACAGTCGGATCCTGGAGAAACGAGCCACGTTGGCCGTCCTCGCGGCCGAGGCGATCGAGGCGGACCCATCCGTGATCAATCAGCTCGATAGCGAGCAATTCTTCACGCTCGCACGGGCGGTGGTGGAGTCGGAAGACGCGAGTCTCCTGGACGCATTCACGGGGGAGCTCGACTTCATCGGTTTGCACAAGTTTCAGGTATTCCTCGACCACGAGAAGCAAAGCAGTCACGCCAGCCTCTCGAGTCGCCAGGAGTACCTCGTGGAACAACAGAAGGCGACAGCCGATCCGTTGCACGAAACTCTCATCCAGGCCGAGTTGAACGCCATCGCACAGGAACTGGCGCAACACGGCCAGGAGACAACGACTTGGGATGACCTCTGGACGGGGGCTCTTGGAGGCCGCTACGAAGACTACGGCTCGGTCGACGAGACCTTCGCTGGCGTCACGTTCCCTGACGCCGGCGCGACGGAGATCCCCTCGGATGCCCTCTACCTCGCGGCGCGGAAGGACCCCGAGGGCCCGTGGGCCGACGAGCTGGCGAGCCGGATGTTCGACGGGCTCCCCCCAGAGCAAACGGTTGCCTTGATGGAAGCTGTGGCCGCGGATCCGGACTGCCCAGAGAGCCTCAAAGAAAAACTGTTCCTGGCCTGCAACGGTTCACAGATCAACGCGACGCTGGAGGGCAACCCTGAGCCGGGCGCCTACGAGACCTTCAGCCAGCTCCTCCAGGCGTACGCGCCCACCTCGGGGGAGAACGCGAGCGGCGGCCAGGCGGGCGCCACCTCCAACGGCAGTGGCATGACCATCGGCGGCATCGAAGAGGGCGCCACCGCGCAGGAGATTCTGGATGGCTACATCAAGGACGCCGAGGACTCGATCAGCACCATCGGCGACGACGCGCAGCTCGCCAACGTCGACCTGCAAAACGCGCTGCAGAAGCAGCAGCAAACCCTCCAGATGATGTCCAACATTTCAAAGATGCTGCACGACACCGCCATGTCGATCATTCGCAAAATCGGCGGCTGACGGGAGAACACCATGACCACGACCAACACCACCACCACCACCATCACCGCACAACAACTCTACGCCTACGCCGCCGGCGAGGTGGAGATCACGGACCTGATCGGCATCGAGCCGGACTACATCGAGCAGCTCAGGGGCCGGGCGCAGTTTTTCCTCGACGGCGGCCACGACGCACGGGCGTTGATCATGCTCGAGATGCTCGAGGAGCTCGACCGCAGCGATCCGCTGCCGAGCCTGCTGGCCATCGAGATTCTCTTGAGGCGTGGTGAATCGGACGCGGCAGAGGAGAAGATCCAATCTCTGCACGAGCGCCACCCTGATGACCCGAACGTCGCCATCGCCGAAGCGGAGCTGCTGATCCAAACCGGCCAGATGGTTCCGGCGGCCGAGCTGCTCAAACGGGTGATCGACGCGGACCCGAAGGCCAGCACCGACGCCGGCAAGCGGGCCCAGGCTGTGGCGGCGCGGGCACATCGGATGCTCGCGAACGGGTGAGCCCGTGCAGCAATGCTCACCGATGGGTGAGCCCGTACCGCGGACACCCACCGACGGCTGATCCCGAGCCCAACGCCCCGCGCCCGGCGCGCCCCAACCCTCTGCTTTGCGATCCCTCCCCCGCTGGGCTAGAACCGCTCCTCCACGCATCACCGACCATCGGGGAGCCACCATGTCCACCAAGATCAAATCCATCAAGGGCCGCCAGATCCTCGACTCCCGCGGAAATCCGACCGTCGAGGTCGACGTCATCCTCGACGACGGCACCCGCGGTCGCGCCGCGGTGCCGAGCGGCGCCAGCACCGGCGAAAACGAGGCCTGTGAGCTGCGCGACGGTGACGAGAACATCTACATGGGCAAGGGCGTGACCAAGGCGGTCGCCAACGTCAACACGACCCTGGCCGAGGTGGTGGTCGGCATGGACGCCACCGACCAGGCCGGCGTCGACAAGTAGATGATCGAGGCGGACGGCACGCCGAACAAGGCCAAGCTCGGCGCCAACGCGATCCTCGGCGTCTCCATGGCCGCCGCCAAGGCAGCGGCGGCGGCGGCGAACCTGCCGCTCTATGCCTACCTCGGCGGCGACGACGCGGTGACCCTACCGGTGCCGATGATGAACATCTTGAACGGCGGCAAGCACGCCGACGGCACGGTCGACTTTCAGGAGTACATGGTCCAGCCCTGGGGCGCCAAGAGCGTCTCCGAGGCGCTGCGCATGGGCACCGAGGTGTTCCACCTCCTCTAGAAGGTGCTCAAGGCCAAGGGCTACTCCACCTCGGTGGGCGACGAGGGCGGCTACGCGCCGAGCCTCAAGTCGAACGACGAAGCGCCGGAGCTGATCCTCGAGGCGGTCAAGCTCGCCGGTTACGAGGCCGGCCGTGACCTCTGGATCGCGCTGGACCCGGCGGTCAGCGAGCTGGCCAACGAGTCCAAGGCCAAGGGCAAGGACGGCTACAACTTCTTCAAGTCCGACCCGGAGCGCTTCGCCACCACCGACGAGCTGATCGACCTGTGGACGAGTTGGTGCGACAAGTACCCCATCCGCTCCATCGAGGACGGCCTCGGCGAGGATGACTGGGCCGGTTGGACCAAGCTCAACGCCAAGCTCGGCGACAAGATCCAGCTGGTGGGCGACGACCTGTTCGTCACCAACGTCGAGTTCCTCGGGCGCGGCATCAAGGAGAAGGCGGCCAACAGCATCCTAATCAAGGTCAACCAAATCGGCACGCTCACCGAGACCTTCGCCGCCATCGACATGGCCCACGCGGCAGGCTTTTCCGCCGTGGTCTCCCACCGCAGCGGCGAGACCGAGGACACCACCATCGCCGACATCGTGGTCGCCAAAGGTACCGGGCAAATCAAGACCGGATCCGCGAGCCGGTCGGACCGGGTCGCCAAGTACAACCAGCTCCTGCGCATCGAAGAGGAGCTCGGTGACCGGGCGATCTACGGCGCTGGGATGTGGAACAAGGGCTGAGCTCGACCGGGGCTGCGTCTCACTACGCACGACACGAGAGGTTGCCGCCCGCAACGGGCGCTCGTCTCAAAGCAAACGCAGCGTGAGCTGTGCTAGACAGCCGCTCGCTCCTGCTTGCGCTCCTCGCGAAGGAAGGGGTACTGCTTCGGCTCTTGGGGTGTGGGCGCTCCGAAGGGCTGTGGGTGCTTCGCCTCCGCCGCACCACTCCCTTAGCTGCGGTGCCGCGCGTCGCTCGCTCGCGCCGCAGCGAGAAGCACGCGGTCTCCAGGGACCTCGAGCAAAACCATTCTACGCCACCCTACGAAGGGCGGCTCGCGCAGGCCGGAGGCGACGCGCAGCGGCGCCGTAGGGTGCGGAGCGAGACCCGCAGGGGCTCGCGCAGCGCGGAGGGAGACGGCGAAGGCGGCTCCGTAGCGGCCCAAAAGATTGCAGCCCGGGAGAAGCCCAGGAGGAACTTTCGGATCGGGGCAAGGCGCCAGCCGGCGGTGTGTCCTCGTCGTCGTCGATCGCCTGTGGGGCGGGCGACGTGCCGCCGAGATCCTTGGTGAAGGCCGGATCCCGTGCCGAGCTGTCGGCGCGCTTGGAGCGCGACCCCGATGGGCCAGACTTCAAAATCACGCCAGCGACGATGAACAGGATGCCGAGCACCAAGCCGACGATCGCCTTCCAGGGGAACTCCGCACCGCCCGGGCCAGCCATGGCCTCGAGCTGCGCCTTCTCCTCTGCCCGAATCCCTTCGAGCTTCTCGTCGATGGCGGCTACCGCCTCTTCCTTGGCCTTGGTGGCCTTGTCGACCGCCTTCTCAGCCTTGGTCACCTTGGCCTCGGCCGCCTTGAGGCCGCGTTTATCGTCCTCGGCCACGGCGTCGCGCTCGTCCTTGGCTTCGGTCACCCCCTGCTCGACGTCGGCAATCTCCTCGTTGAGCTTGCCCTCGAGCTCCTTCTTCTCCTCCTCGACCTCTGCGATTTGCTTGGCCGAGGCTGACTTGACGTTGTCCCGCTGCGAGGAAGCATCGCCATAGGCGGCGATGCCGCTCCACAGAACCCCGGCGCTGGCCAGGAACCAGGCGATACCGACATATACGGCTACGACTCGAAGGCCCTTCATTTCTTGCGCTCCGCCAAACGAATGGTGACCAAAACGGCCGCGGTGACCGCGAACCAACCGAGACCGACCCAGGAGGTGAAGACCTGCTTGGTGGCCAGGGCGGCCACGCCGGTGAGCAGACCGATCACCAGGCAGGCGCCCGTGCCCACCGCGATCATGCCCTGCTTTGCGAACCAGCCAAACACCGAACCGAGCCAATCCCAAAGCCAATCGGTGAACACCCAGCAGTTGGACTCGTCGACCTTGGGCAAGGGTACGCCCTCCGCCCAACCGGCGATCGACTCGAGCTCCACCGCGGCGACCAACACGCCGAGGAACAAGGCCAGCCAGATCTCGATGGCCGTCTGGCCATCACCGAGGGCGAGCAGGTCGGCCAAGGAGACCAGAAGGCCGACCACGACCCCGCCGATCACTGTCCCGAGGGCCAGGGTGATGCCGAGGCTCGCGAGGGTGGTGAGGTGGTCGAGGGTCACCCGCCACGCCGCGCCGGTGACGCGAAAGAGCAGGCCGAGCGAGTAGGGACCAGCCATGGTGCGCAGCATGCGATAGGCGAGGACCGCCTCGCCGACCGCGATCGTCAAACAGGCAACCGCGATGACCACCGGCACGATGTAGGTCACCACCATCTCCGCCACCGGGTGCGGGTAGAGCGACCCGAGGGTGTCGAACAGCGCGAAGGCGACGCCGGCGGGTACCATGATGAGCAGGATGATCGGCGCCTGCACGACGGCAAAGGCAACCGACACGCCGTGCACCCGCCACAGGCCGCGCCACACACCATCGCGGTACTGCTCGCGGGCCCGCTTGGGCGCGAGCACCGAGCCGAGGCCAATCACGCCCTCGGAGGTGATCCGCTCCCGGGCCTCCAGCCAGCCGATCCAGCTCAGGGTCGCCCCCCACAGCGGCGCGACCAGGGCTGTCATCATCGCCGCCAACACCAGGGCGACGGCCTCGACCGGTCGCCTCGCGACCTCAGTGGCCGAGGCCCGGACGATGCCCACTCCTACGAGTAACTTGTTGTCCGTCATGGTCTGTACACGTCCCGTTGAGAAAGCGTTTCGCGAACCGCGCGAGTCACGGGCATGAAACGCCGGGTCCCCTACGGCACCTTGAGAACACGGCTCGTATCGCGGGTCAATGACCGATTGGCGGCGGCGCGGCTACTTCAGACGACTGAGCGCGCTACGTGCCACCGAGGCGTCGGGCCCGTTGGGCACGATGTCGAGGTACTTCTGATAGTGCTTGAGGGCGTCGCGCTTCATACTCTTTTCTTCATAGACGGTCGCCAGGCCCATGTGGGCGTCGGAGAAACGCGGCACCTTGGCCAGCACCCGCTTGAAGGTCACGATGGAGGCGTCGTACTCCTCCAGATCGTAATAGCACCAGGCCAGACCGTTGAGGCCGTCGATATTGCCGGGCTCCTGATCGACCGCCTTCTCATAGAGACCCATGGCCTTGCGCGGTTGATCCCGATCGCGCAGGCGATCGGCCTGACGCACCAGGCGCTCGGGGGTCATCGGCGGCTCTTCCTCTTGCTTGGGCGGCTCCTCCACGGCGACCGGCTCTGGGGGCTGGAGCACCAACTTGAGCGCCTTGGCGCGATCGTGATCGGGGACCGCCGTCAGGATGGCATCGATCTGACGCAGCGCTTTGTCGGGGCTGCCCTGCAGTTGATAGATCCTGGCGATCTTGAAACGGGCGCGCTGCATGTCGGGCGCCGCTTCGAGGGCGGTATCGAAATAGCGGATCGCCCGTTCCTGGGAGGCCGGATCGCGCATCATGTTGGAGCCGATCACATAGGCGACGCCGGGATCGTTGGGCGCCACCAGCTTGGCGCGGTCGAGCAACGGCTGCATCTGGGGCTCCGCCGCCTTGTAGCGATAGTAGTCCGCCATGGCACGGTTAGGGGCCAGAGCCTCGGGCGCGACCACCAGGGCCTCCTTGCCGACATTGAATGCCTGATCCGCGATGCGGGCGGCGGCGGCGCGCAGCTCGGTGATCTGATCCTGAAGTGGTTTCTTCTCCTCGTCGGGCGCCTCCTCGAGGCTGACCAACTTGGCCTCGAGCTCGGCGGCCTCCACCGACTTCCATTCGGCCTGATTGATCAGCGACTCGGCCAACCCGGACTTGGCATCGGCGTAGTCCGCGGCTAGCGCTATCCCCTTCTCGAAGTTGGAGATGGCAGCGGCGATGCCGGCGTTGGAGTCCTTGCGCAGCTCGATGTAGCCGGTCTTGACGTGGCTCACCGCTAGCTCCGGGACCTTGGGCCCGAGAAACTGGGTGAAGAACTCCGGCCTATAGAGGTAGGCGCCGCCGCCGCCGAGCGCCAGCAACAGCAGGATGGCCACCACCCACTTGCCCTTGCCGCCCGACCGGGGCGCGTCGAACTCGTCGTAGAGGTCGTCGTCGTAGTCGTCCGCGACCATCTCCGGCACGGGGGCTGAGGCGCGCCGTTGGCGTACGGGCTGGGAAAGGGGTTCGGGCGGGGGGGGCCGTGGAGCCACTGGGGCCGCGGCGAGGGGGTTGGGTTGGCCGACGATCGAAGGGGTGTCGTCGCCAATGATGAACGCCGCGTTGGCCGGCGGATCGAGGTCCGCCATGTTCCAGTCGCTGTCGTTGTTGGTGTGCGCGCTGGTGTGCTGAATGATCGGCTGCGCCACCGCCGCCTGGGGACCGCCGCCTGGAAAACTCGATGATTGATCGGGGCCGCCGTTGGTCTGCTGATCGGGCGTCTCCGCCTTCTCGACCACCTGGAAGAAGGCGGCGAGCTCGGCGATGTCACCGAGTCGTTTCCAGTTCTTGCCGGTTTTGGAGATCTCGTCCTCGCGGCCGACCTTGCGCTCGACGATCCAGCGTTGCAGGGTGGTCAGCTCGCGGAACTCGAACAGGTTCCCGGTCTTTTGCCGGACCTTCCAGATACCAGGCTGCGGTTGGTCGTCGCGGAACACCTTGAAGACGTGGGCGCACTGACTGCACTTGACCGACAGGCCCTCGGTCGGAACGCGCTGGATCTCGAACTCGTACTCGGTGGAGCACTTGACGCAACGTACGTCCATCATCGCAGCAGTCATCAGTGCACCGACTCCGCTCGCTCTCGCTACCCTAAAGTAACCGCACCCCAACCCCTCCCCGTTGTACCTTGTGGGCTTTTTTGGTGCAATCTATTGGCAGGTCGCACCCGGGGGCTCGGGCTAGAGACGCTCGATGTAGCGCGCGATGATCGTCTTGGACCCGAGCTCCGCGAAATCTACGGTTACTTTCTGGCGCTTGCCGGCGCCCTCGACCCGCACCACGTCCCCCTCACCAAACGTCGCGTGGAAAACCCGGACGCCCGGGCTGAAGCCATCCTCTGCGACAATCCGCGCCGGGAGGTGGTCGGTGGTTGGCGGTGCCGCGGCGAGGAGCTCGGTGGGGATTTCGTAGAGAAACCGTGAGCCGGTCGCTTCCCCCCATTCCCCTGCGATGAAACGCCGGCTGGCGGCGGAGAGGAAGAGGCGGCGCTTGGCCCGGGTCAAGCCGACGTAACAGAGGCGCCGCTCCTCCTCGAGGCTCTCCGGCTCCCACAGGCTGCGGTTGTGGGGGAACAATCCCTCCTCGAGGCCGGTCAAGAAGACCTGCTCGAACTCGAGCCCCTTGGCCGAGTGCAGGGTCATTAGAGAGACGCGCTCGGTCTCGGAGGTCAGGTTGTCGAGGTCGGTGATCAAGGCCACCTCTTCGAGGTAGCCGGCCAGGCTCGGCTCCTCGGCGAGCTCGGCGTATTCGGCGGCGCCGGCGATCAGCGCCTTGAGATTGTCGCGCCGCTCCTCCGCCTCGTCCTTGTCGTCCGCGGCGAGGGCGGTCCAGTAGCCGGATCTCTCGAGCAGCTCCTCGAGCAACCAGCGCGGGTCCCGGTGCCCGGCCTCGGCGGCGAGTCGGTCGATCAAGGCGACAAAGGCGCCGAGTTGCTTGCGCGGGCGAGCGGTGAGCTGACCCTCGCCGGCCGCCGCGAGGCCGGCTGCCTCGAACAGGGTCACGCCACGTTCGGCGGCGAGGGCGTCGAGGCGCTCGAGGCTGGTCTTGCCGATGCCCCGTGCTGGGGTGCCCACGGCGCGCAGGAAATCGAGCTCCGAGCGGGGGTTGCCGATGAGGCGCAGGTAGGCCAGGGCGTCCTTGACCTCCCGGCGGTCGTAGAAGCGGATGCCACCGTAGACCGCGTACGGAATGCGCCGGCGGCGCAGCGCCTCTTCAAAGGGCCGGGACTGAGCGTTGACCCGGTAGAGGATCGCGATCTCGGTGGGGGGGGTGCCTTCACCGAGCGCCGTGGCGATGGCGGCGGCGGTGGCCTCCCCCTCCTCGAGCTCGCCGGTGTACCATTGCAGGCTCACGGGCTCGCCGACGCTCTCCTTGGTGAACAGGTTCTTGCCCTTGCGCGCCGTGTTGTTGGCGATGACCGCGTTGGCCGCGTCGAGGATGACCTGGGTCGAGCGGTAGTTCTGCTCGAGTCGCACCAGGGTAGCGCCGGGGTAGTCGCGGTCGAAGTCGAGGATGTTGGCGACGTTGGCGCCACGCCAGCTGTAGATCGACTGGTCGTCATCGCCAACCACGGTCAGGCTGTGGTCGTCGGTGGCTAGCTGCTTGATGAACGCCGCCTGGACGCAGTTGGTGTCTTGGTACTCGTCGACCAGCAGGTGGGACCAGCGCCGGCGGCAGGTGTCGCGCACTTCGGGGAAATGGCGCATCAGGGCCAGGGCGTTGACCAGCAGGCCGCCGAAGTCGACGGCGTTCGCGTCGCGGCAGCGGCGCTCATAGAGGCGATAGATCTGAAGTGCCTGCTCACCGAACGGATGGGCGTCGGCGCGCACCTCCTGTGGGCGCCAGCCGTCGTTCTTCCAATGCTCGATGATGTTGCGCAGGGTGCGCGGGTCGACCAGCTGCTTGGGGATGTTCAAATCCCGAGCGCAGCGTTTGATCAGGGCGAGCTGGTCGGCTTGATCGTAGATCACGAAGCGCTGGTTGAGCCCGAGGTGGTGGCCGAACTGGCGTAGCAAACGGGCGCAGGTGCCGTGGAAGGTCCCGATGGCGAGGGCGTGCAGCGGCAGGCGGCAGAGCTGGGCGGCGCGCTCGCGCATCTCCCGGGCCGCCTTGTTGGTGAAGGT
>JAUUZB010001021.1 GCA_030590185.1 Deltaproteobacteria bacterium | reverse complement strand
AGGCAGGTCCGGCAACCGGCGGCGCAGTCCGAGAAGTCTGGATCACAGGGGAAGAAGGTACCGGGCGACGCACAGCTCCCGCCGGTCTCCGTCGTGTCTGGGCAGACGTCATCCGCCGCTTCGCAGCCGATCGCGATTGCAGGTACGCAGAGATCCGTCTCTGGGTGACAGACGTAGTCGCTGAGGCATTCGCCATCGGCACAGGGCCGGTTGCTCAGGTCGGCGGTCAGCCCGGAGCAACCGGCCGAAGCGGCCAGCAGCCACCAGAGCGCCCAGCCCGGCGGCGAGCCCAGGAGGTGCGGAGCTCGAATGTAGTTGTCCACTTGGAGAGTATACCGCGTTCAGTGGGAGCCGCCGAGGAACCAAGCCCTTCGACTCGCGGCCGGCTTCCCCCGGCCGCGGCTCAGGGCGAACAGGAAAGGGCCACGGCGCAGGTTACTTGGGTACGCTCGAGTCGCGATCCCAGCTTCACCGCCCGGTCAAGGTGACGTTGTCGAGATAGACGTACCATTCATAGTTGGCCTGGTAGTACCGGAACCGGACCCGCACGGCGCTCGGGTCCCCGGCGATGGCCGCGGTCACGTCGAAGACCTCGGTGGCGACCAGGTCGCTGGCGTCATAGCGGCTCACCAATGCCCAGTCGTTGCCGTCGTTGGTCGTGACCTCCACGTCGAGTCGCTCGCCGCCACTGTTGTGCCGGTAGTCGAGCGCCAGGCTGAGCTCGACGGAGCCGAAGCCGCTGCAGTCGATCGGCGGGGAGATCAGCTCGCTGTCGAGATCGACCGAACCCGAGCAGTCGCTGTCGATCCCAACGAACCGCCCATCGGAGTGGGTCGGGTTGTAACCGTCAGCCACGTCCCGTAACAGGCAGCCAGCCCCGAGCTCCTCGCTGTACAGCCACCCGCCGTTGCCGGTGTTGTCGATCACCGTCCAAGCGGCCAGCGCCGTCGGGTCGGAGAGCTCGGCGCGAAAGAGCTCGGTGGAGGGAGAGCTGTTGGTGGAAAAGGACCAGCTCGGATCCCTGGAGGTGCCACACAGGTCGTAGAGGTTGAGGCTGACGAAGAGGTCGTCACCGAGGGGAAGATTCCCGGCCGGGTCGATGATCATGACCGCGCGCTGACCGATGAAGCTGACCTCCCCCGGGCCGGTGGAGAGGTCGTAGCTGTACGCCAGGCCGGCTGACGCGCCGCTGATGACGATCGTCCCGAGGTTGGGATCGAGCGCCACGCCGCCGGTCTCCAACCGTAGCCGGGTCGCCGGATCGACGTCGGTGGCGCCGTTGGCGGGTGAAAACGCGAAGCTCGGCGTGGGCGGAGATTCGTCGATGACCAGGGACAGGTTGGTACCGGCGCTCCATTGCCAGGGCCCAAACAACTCGCCGAGGGTGATGAAGATGACATCGTCGGGGCGCGCGCAGAAGTCGCCCAGGGTTACCGCCGCTCCATTCCCCGCCGCGCAGGCGATCGGGAAGCCAAAGGCGTCGTAGACCGTGATCACCGGCTCAAAACCGGTCCCGGCGGTATCGATGGTCAGCAGCTGACCGTCGCCCTGGACCGTGTAGCGAAATAGATACTCGACCTCATCCCAGCCACAACCGGGCGCCGTGTCGTCCGCGGCGGGCGGATCGAGGGTCGCCGAGTAGGTGAGGCTGGTGGTGGCGCCATCCCAGACACCCGACAGGTTGAGATCGATGATCCCTTCGCTCGAGGCCGGGGGAGTGATGATGGTCGGGTCGGCTTGCTCGATGAGGAGCTCGATCGGCGCCGCGGTGAGAGGCACGTTGGCCGCTGTGCCGATGGTCGGCCCGAGTCGCACCCGGTAAGTGAGGCCGTCGAGCAGGCCGTGCAGGCCGAGGCGGTAGAGTTGATCGCCGTCGCTGCCCTCGTCGACGGTGAGCAGGGCGCCGTTGTCGATCGTGACACCGTTGGCCACGCCGACGACCGGCTGGTTGATCTCGATCGTGAAGCCGACCGTGCCGGTACCAGGGGGAACCCGAGCGGGCAGATCGTGCGCCACCAGAACCGGCGGCAGGATCTCGATGTCGATCATGGGATCGACGATCGAGCCGGTCGGATCACCGGAGTAGAGCACGAAGAAGTACGTTACCCCGCCCTCCAGCTCTACCTGCGCCACCGCCGGACCGGGTCCGCCACCCCCGAGGCAGGCGACCTCGGCGTTGCTCGCCGGATCGCAGCCGCCGGTGAAGATGGCGAGGAAGGGTTGGCCGGTGCTGCGCGGGTCGAGGGCGGCCTCGATGCGGTAGCGGCCAGCGGCCGGCGCGATCCACCGGAAGAAGTACGGGTTGTGGGAGGCGGGGTCGCAGGTGCCGAGGGTGCCGCCGCTGGCGTCGGCGGTGCCGTCGTAGAGGGCGTTGACGTAATTCGTCTCGACGTAGGGCAGCGGGACGCCGGTGATGTCGATCACCTGCGCGCAGGCATCGCCGAGCACGATCGGCGTGAGCTGATGCACGCTCAGGGCGAGGGGCTCGAAGGGTGTGCCGGTGGAGGTGCTAGTAATCCCTGCGCCGAGGTCGACGGTGTAGCTGACGCCGTCGGTGAAGCCGCTGGCCGTGAAGTCGAACTGACTGTCGCCGGCGGCGCCGGTATCCAGGCTCAGGCTCGCGCCGTTGCCGATGGTGACGGTGGTGAGGTCGACGCCGTCGACCGCCTCGTTGAATTGGAGCTGAAAGCTGACCCCGCCGCTGCCCGGGGGCAGGTAGCGCGGCAGGTCGGTGCCGGCCAACCGCGGTGGCGGGACTCGAGGTCGGAGGGTGATGCAGTAATCCAAGTAGGAGAGACCGTCGGGCGGAGCGTCCGCAGCGCCATGCAGGACGAAGACCAGGCTACCGCCCTCGGTGAGCTCGGCGGTGGTCAGCACGATCTGCGCGGCCGCGTCGGTCTCCGCTGGCACCACCAGGGGTGT
>JAUUZB010000701.1 GCA_030590185.1 Deltaproteobacteria bacterium | reverse complement strand
GGTCATATCGGTGCAGTCGATAGTGACCTCCTCGTTGCAGTCAAAGGCGTCCGGCTGACAGATCACCGAATCATCACCGCTGCAGACCGCCCCGGCGATCGCACACTGCGAGTTGCAGACATCGTCCGACACGCAGATCGGAGCGGCGCCGGTGTCGTCACAGGAGCCGTTGGTCGCCAGCGCACAGTTGGTGCGGGTCTCCACCAGACAGCCAAAGGCGTCCTCGGCGCAGGCCACCAGCTCAGTGCTGCTGCAGGCGACACCTGGGATAGTGCACGGGTTGGCCGCATCCAGGCACGGGTCGTAGTCGCAACCAAAGGTATCGTAGGCGCAGGCGGTGCAGGTCAGCACCCCGGCGTTGTAGCCGCCAGGCACGGTGGTGCAGTCGGCGCCGTTCATACTGAAACCGTCGCAGTCCTCGCCTGGCTCGATTTGAGTGTTGCCGCACACCGGCGCGGGGGTGCAGTCGGAGGTGTCAAAGCTGCAGTCCAGGGCGCAGCTGAGGGTCCCGCTGATAAAATCGCCGGCCAACTGGCAGGTGGCCCCGCCGAGGTTGGTGCCGTCGCAATCTTCGCTGGCGCCGATCACGCCGTCGCTGCAACCGACTGGCAGGTCGCAGCCGTTGAGGTCGAAGTGGCAGGTGGAATCGCAGCCCAAGGTGCCGCCCGGGAAGTTGCCGAGATCGGTGCACTGCAGGCCGTTGGTGTTGGTGCCCTCGCAATCCTCGCCGGGGTCAATGGCGCCGTTGCCGCACAGGACCGCGGTTCCGCCCGTGCCGCCGGTGCCACCGGTGCCACCGCTGCTCGTGCCGCCCGTGCCGCCGGTCCCCCCGCTGCCGCCGCTACCTCCGGTCCCAGTCCCGCTGCCGCCGCAACCGACCAGCGCGAGCGTCAGCACACAACCTGCGATCACCGAGATTCGACCCAATGCGTTCATCTATTTCTCCTAGATAATCGGGGAGCGGATGACGCTCCGCCCGGGCAGCTCCACTGTTCGTTCCCGCACCCCCGTGCAGGCCCGCCAACAACTCGGGAGGATAGCAATCCCCAGGTCGAGCGCAAACGAAAGTTGGCAGTCGCCAGACGCTGCTCTGGAATACCCCATGAAGAGGGTCTTGGCGACGGACGGTCCGATGGACTACGGAGGCGATGGATCCGGTGAGCTGATCGGCAGGGTGTCCTCACCGCGATCCTGATCATTACCGACCAAGGGGCTGGCCTCGTCGATCACCAACTCCTGGCTCGGGATCAGATAGGGGAGCTCCGTCACGGTCGTCAGGACCGTGCCGCCCTGGGTGTGGACGCCAACGCCGTTCGTCACCAGCCGCGTCGAGCCGACCGTGCCCTGGGCGGCGGCCACGAAGATGCCGGCGCCGTCGTTGTTCTCGATCGCGGCCTGCTCGACGATCAGGGTCGAGCTCTCCAGGGCCTCGATGCCATGGCCGAACTCCCCGCCGGCGATCTCGGCGGTGCCGCGTATCAAGCTCTGGCGAACCGTTACCAGGGATGCGAAGGCGGCGAGGCCCGCCTGGGTGCTGCCCAACAGGGCACTCTCCTCGAGGGTCAGGATCGAGCCAAAGCCGACGCTCGCCGCCCGTCCCCAGCCGGCGGCGGAGAGCTCCGTCCCGTCGATGGTCAAACGGGTGGCAATGACCTGGCTGTTCGCGGTGACGAGGAGCGAGGCCGTGTGGTTGCCGACCAGTCCGACGTCCGTCAGGGTCGCGGTGCTGTCTGCATAGATGGCGATGCCATGGCCGTAGCCGCCGTCCGCCAGCGCCCGGCTGTCGCGGACCAGGGTGCGGGTCGCGGTGAGATCCGCCCGGATACTCGCCAATAATCCGGCGAGGCTATTCTCGGCCAACAGGCAATCGGTCACCTCCAGGGTCGCGTCCTCCATGGCGGCCATGCCGTAGCCCGTGGCGTGCCCCAATGCCGAGGACTTGGTAGCGAGGACAACGCTTCCATCGACCGTGGCGCTGCCGTCGATACCGATGAACAACCCGGCGCTGACGTTGTTGCGCAAGGTGAGGTCGTCGGCATCCAGCGTTGACTCCTGGACGAAGATGCCGATCCCCGAAGCGTTCTCGGTCGCCTCGGAGGTGTCGGCCACCAAGGTCCCGGTGACGATCGAGGGGCTCGCCCGGTTGAAGAAGATGCCCCACCCCTGGTTGCCAATGACCGCCGTGTTCTCCACCTCAACGCTAGCGTCGTATTCCACCATCAGCCCGGCCCCTCGCCACCCGCTGCCCGGGCCTTCGAGCACCGAGCCGCTCACCTCGATGGAGCCAAATAGTTGGCCACTCACCGCGCCCTCCGGGGACAGGCGAATCGCGCTGCTCACCAAGCTGACGCTGGCGCTGTCGGAGACGAGCACACCGTAGGCCAGGGGGTTTCCGGCGCTGTCTTGACCGAGGAGAGTGTCGAGGATCTCGACCTCACTTAGGGCCACCGTGGTGCCGGGATTCCCAACCGATACGGTCATGGAGTGATTGTGGGCGAGGAGACTCTGGCTCAGGGTGACGTGGCCGGTGTGCACGGCGCGAACGGCATTGCCGTGCAGGCCGCTCGGACGGTTTTGGGTGTGGCTGATGATGAGTCGCTGCCCAACGGCGGTGGAGTCATCCCAATCGACGTAGAGACCGTGCTCGGCGTTGTTGAGCAGGGCGCTGTCGTCGATGGTGAGCAGCGCCCCGTACCCCACGGCGATCCCAATGCCGTATCGGCCCAGTCCATCCGGTTGCGAATCGCGCACGGCGCTGTCGCGGATGGTGACCTCGGTACCAACGTCCAGGATCTGCATGCCGGAGATCACACCGGCGACGACCACCACCCGTTCGATGGTGAGGGTGGAGGCGTAGGCCACCTCGATCCCAGGGCTCCCGCCGCGGACCGTTAGGTCCTCAATAGTGACGTTCCCAGCGCCGCTGATCGAGATGGCTGGGGTGGTGGCGCTGGCGGGCTGTATGATCACCTCCGCGGCGCAGCGCCCGACCAGGGAGATCCCGGGCCCGAGGCTGAGGTTTTCCGGGTATGTGCCTCCCTCTACCGCAATGACCGCGCCGGCCGTCGCCGCACCGAGAGCAGCGTTGATCGTCGCGAAGTGCGTGGCGTCAAGATCGCCCGGTAGGAAGCTCGCGTCCACGAACAGGGACGCGTCGACGGGTGGGAAGTCCGTGCAATCGCCGATGGGCACGCAGTCGTTGTTGCCGATGACCGGCTTGGCGTCGGCGCCGCAGCTCTCGTCCGTTACCACGGCGGCGCAACCCCAACCGGACTCCGCGGGCTCGAACCCGCTCGGGCAGTCGACCCAGCCGACCGGCTGGCAGCTCGCGTTGCCCAACACCTCTCGCGTTCCCGGTGGGCATGGACCCTCGGGCAGGGTAGCGGCACAGCCCCAGCCGTCGGCGGAGGGGGCAAAGGCGGTGCCGCAATCGTGCCAACCGACTGCGACGCATTCCTCGGCCCCTGCTAGCTCCGCCGTACCCGCCGGGCAGCTATCGCCGGCGGCGCCGCCGGCACCTCCGCAACCGCCGCTCGGGCAGTCGTCTCCGGGGTTCGGAGCACAGGCCCCGAGGCACGAGATGAGGAGGATTGACAGGAGCTCTTTCATGGTTTTTCCACTCATAGATCCGGGATCGCAAAATCAGGTAAGGCCTCGGCGCCCGCTGGAACCAAAAGGTCGATGGAATCGAAGTTGGTTCCGTTGCCTTCCATGAACAGCTCATCGACCTCGGCATAGAAGTCGTAGCCATCCGGTAGGTCTCTGAGGTTCACTCCGATGTCGTTGTCACGGATCTCGAGTTGCCGGCCCGTGACCGTGCCGCCGTTGACGAGCTGGAGCC
>JAUUZB010000572.1 GCA_030590185.1 Deltaproteobacteria bacterium | reverse complement strand
CTCGACGTTCTCGAGAAGCCGGTCGACATCGAAGAACTGGTCGAGAAGATCGAGGTCGCCGCCACCAACAGGATGCTCCTGCAGGAAGAACAGATCGCCGGGGAGATCGGCGAGATCACGAAGAAGAAGGGCTGGTGAGCGATGCCGGGTGAGGAGTCCAAGCGACCTGAGGAGAAGCGGGTCGGGGACATCATGATCGGGCTCGCGGACTACCCGACCCTCCCGGTCTGGGCGACCATGCGCGAGGCGATCGAGCTGATGAGCACCGCCCAGCTCGATGTCGGGGGACGTAAGTCCCTGCCCCGCACGATTCTGCTCTTCGACCTCGATGGCTCCCTCTCCGGCACGGTCCGGCGGCGGGATCTGGTGCGCGGTCTCGAGCCGAAGTTCCTGGTCAGCCAGCCGCTCGATTATCGCAAGAAGCTCTTTGACGTCAGCATCGATCCGAACCTCTCGATGTTGAGCTACGACCATCTGGTCGATGGGGTGAGGGAGCAGGCCAAGCGGCCGATCACCGACGTCATGCGACCCTTCGACCGAACCGTCGAGTACGACGACCACATCATCAAGGCGGTGTACGAGATGGTCACCATCGACCGCTCGCTCTTGCCGGTGGTGCAAAAGAACAAGGTCGTGGGCGTCGTGCGCACCACGGATCTCTTCCGGGAGCTCGCGACGATGGTGCTCGGTGACGATTGAGCGTTCAGGGATAGTGACAGGAAGTATCAACGACGATGAGTGACAAGCCCAAACCCAAACCTCTGCCCGCGGAATCATCTGCGCCCAGCATTCCCGCCCGCATCGCCACGGGGAAGATCGCCGGCGACGTCGACCTCAAGCGGATCGGCTACATCTTTCTCGGCCTCGGCTTGATGCTGCTGGTCCTGCTCGCGCCGGATTTCCCCGACGCCCAGGATCCCCAGGGCAATGTCTTTGCGCTCAGCCGCGAGGGCAAGGCGGCCATGGCGCTCTTTCTGCTCGCCGCCACCTGGTGGGTGACCGAGGTCGTCCCCATCGGCATCACCGCCATCGTCATCGGGGTGGCGCAGGCACTCTTGATGATCCGGCCGGCCCGCGACGCTTTCACCGATTTCATGGACCCGTCGGTCTGGTTCATCTTCGGATCCTTGACCATCGGCATGGTGTTTACCAAGACCGGACTGACCCGGCGCCTGGCGTACAAGATGCTCGCCCTGGTCGGCGAACGCACCAGCATGATCATGCTCGGCTGCTTCGTCATGACCTCGGCCTTGACCTTGATCATGGCCCACACCGCGGTGGCGGCGACGGTCTACCCGTTGTTCCTGGCCATCTATTCCCTCTACCGGGAGGACGGTAAACCAACGAATTTTGGCAAGGCGCTGTTCATCGGCATGGCCTTCGTGGCCGGCGCCGGCAGCATCATCACCTTGCTCGGCGCGGCCCGTGGCGCGGTGGCGCTCGGCTTTTACACCGACGTCACTGGCAAGACGGTCAGCTTTTTCGAGTTGACCTACTACATGGCTCCGGTCGGGATCGTCATGACCCTCCTGCTCTGGGTCTTCTTCATGGTCTACTACCGGCCGGAGCACGCCACCATCCCGGGTCTGCGCAAGCGCGCCGAGAGGCTCTACGCCAGCCTCGGGCCGGTCAAGGGCAACGAGATCCTCACCCTGGTGATCGTTTTCGCGGCCATCGCCTTGTTGGGCGTTCGCTCGGTGGTCCCGGCGCTACACTTCCTCGACAAGAGCGCCATCATTCTCGTGGCCACGGTGCTGTTCTTCTTGTTCAAGATCGTCTCCCTCGACGACCTCGAGGGGACCCCCTGGAACATCATTCTTCTCTTCGGCGGGGCGATGAGCATCGGCTTTTGTCTGTGGCAGACGGGCGCCGCGAAGTGGCTGGCGGTCTGGTGGCTGGCGTTGTTCGAGAATGCTCCCTGGTTCGTGTTCGTGATGGGGATCGCATTCTTCGTGCTCGTCATGACCAATTTGATCATGAACGTCGCTGCGATCGCTATCTCCTTGCCGGTGGCGCTGGTCATCGCGCCCTATCTGGGAGTTTCGAGTGAGGTGGTGCTCTACGCGAGTCTGGTCACCGCCGGGATGCCCTTCTTGTTACTGGTCGGCGCGGCGCCGAACGCTATCGCCTACAACAGCAAGATCTTCACCACCCGGGAGTTTTTCGTCACCGGGCTTCCGGCCAGTGCCATGTTGATGGTGGTGCTCGGCATCTTCGTCTGGTTGATCTGGCCGATGATGGGAATGCCGGTGGTGCTGGAGGCAGCGGCGGTGGTACCGGAGGCTGTCCCGGCGGGTTAGCCCGCTGCTCCGGCGGCGGCAACCGAAAGGAAGTTGAGATCGTGAAGCTCCGTTTTGACAACCACCTCGCCCTGGCCGAGCTGCCCTACTTCGAGGTGCGGGACGGTGATCGGTTGGTCCTGGCCGATCCCGACCTCGGACCGTTCATCGACGCGCACACCCACCTGGCGCACGCCCATGGCCGTCGCATGCCGATGGATATGTGGCGCAGCCACAGCCGTGTCGAGCACTACCTGCCGATGGAGCGGCCGCTGGACCTCGATGTCTACATGAACCGGAATTTCGAGGCCTCGGACCTCACGGCGATGAAGCGGGATCTGATGTTCAAGGGCCTGACCCGGTCGGGCATGCGCGCCACCCACACCGCGGCGAATTTGCTCGCCGAGATGAAGGACCTGGGGATCGTGGCGGCGGTGTTGTTGCCGGTTGACTACCCGGTGCTCTCTTGGAACGCCGAGACCTACCTGGGGGTGGCCAAGGATCGGCCGGAATTGATCAGTCTCGGCTCGGTGCATCCCCACGCCCGCCACCGGCGGGAAAAGCTCGAGGCACAAAAGGCGATGGGTGCGATTGGGATCAAGGTGCACCCGGGCGTGCAGCTGGTGGCGCCAGATCATCCCAAGGCGATGGAGCTCTATCGGATGTGCGCGGAGCTCGATCTGTTGGTGATGTGGCACTGCGGGCCGGTGGGCATCGAATCGGCGCTCGGGCGCTACATGTCCCAGCTCAAGCATTACTGGCGGGCGGTGGCGGAGAACCCAGAGACTACCTTCGTGCTCGGCCATTCCGGCGCCTTGCAAATGGAGCGGGCGTTGGAGTTGGGGCAGCGGTATCCGAACGTCTATCTGGAGATAGCCTCACAGTCCGTGAGCAACGTCGAGCGGATCGTGACGGAGGGACCGGCGGAGCGGATCTTGCTCGGCTCTGATTGGCCATTTTATCATTTGGGTACGGCGTTGGTGAAGGCCTTGATCGCGACCGAGGGCAAGCCGGAGGCGCGGCGGCGACTGATGTACGAGAACGCGGCGCGGTTGTTCAACTACACCCGCACGGATCCTCAGGGTCACTAGGGTCACTAGAGTCACACCCACTCGAGGTCGAACCCGGCCCCACGGTGAGCTCGCAGTAGTCAGCGCAATCGTAGGTCACGGGCCAATACGCGTCGTCACAGACCACGACCGTCGCAGCGTCCACACAATAGATGTCGCCCGGCAGGCAGGCCGGCATGTCGCCGGCGATCACGTCGTATTCGCACTGACAGGGGTCGAGGACCGCGCTGTCGCAACCGAGGCTGTAGGCGCCGGGGCCGAGGATCTCCTGACAGCGCTCATTGCAGTTGGTGTAGGTGTAGTCGTAGTTGTCAGCGCAGACGGCGACGGTCTCGGTGTCGGGGCAGACCACGTCGCCGGGCGTGCATTGGGCCATGACCCCGAGCACCATGTCGTAGGTGCACTGGCAGGGGTCCTCGGCGTTGGCGTCGCAACCCTCGGAGGTGGCACCGAAGCCGTAGACCGACTCACACTCGGCATCGCAGTCGATGATGTCGAAGTCACCCCAGTCCGGGTTGCAGACCATGAGGTCGTCGCCGGAGCAGAACATCTCGTCCGGCCCGCAGTACGGCATGCCGCCGTCGATCATGTCGTAGCGGCACTGGCAGGGATCGGCGGCGTCGTCGTTGCAGCCGAGGGAGTAGGCGTCGATGGTGCCGTAGATCTCGTCGCAGACGGTCTCACAGCTTTGGTAGGTCATCGCGTCACCCTCGAGGCAGGTGGCGATGATGCTCTGGTTGGCGCACTCGACGGTGCCGGGGGTGCAGCTGTTCTTGTCGTTGGTGCCGTCGTCGTCGTTGTTGCCGCTCAAGTCCTGGCAAGCGGGGAGGGTACAGATGAGATCCTGTTGGTCGGTGCCGCAGGCCACCACGCCGATCATCAGCGCGCCGGAGAAGACGCAGGCCATGATTTGCAACATGAGCTTGTGGCCTGGGCTCTCCTCTTCGGGGGGGAGCTCGGGGG
>JAUUZB010000761.1 GCA_030590185.1 Deltaproteobacteria bacterium | reverse complement strand
GACCGCTACTTCTCGATCTTGCCGACCAACCACGCCATCGACTTCATCTGCGGCTTCATCCTGCCGCTGTTGTGCGGCGGCTCGGTGGTCCACCCGCGCTCCCTGCGCCCTGAGTTCGTCAGCTGGGCCATGCAGCGCTACCGACCGACCCATCTCGCCCTCGTCCCGATGATCCTGCGCGACCTGGCGAATCGGATACGCGAGAGCCTCGCCGAGCTCCCGGCCTGGAAACGTACCCTGGTCGACGCGCTGGTGGCGACCAATGCGCAGCTAACCCAACGTCACCCGCGCCCGCAGGTCTCGACCCGGCTGCTGCGCCCCGTTCAGCGCCGCTTCGGCGGCCGCCTGCGCCTGGTGTTTTGCGGTGGTGCGGCGGTCGACCGCCGGGACGCGGAGCTCTTCCACCGGCTCGGGATCCCGGTGGCCATCGGCTACGGCCTCACCGAGGCCTGCACCGTGGTCACGGTCAATGACCTGCAACCGTTCCGCTCCGACACGGTCGGCAAACCGCTGCCTGGCCTGCGGGTTGAGCTGCGCGACCCAGACGCCGACGGCGTAGGCGAGGTTTGGGTGGCGGGGGAGACGGTCATGCAGGGCTACCTCGATGCACCAGAGCTGACCTCCGAGACTCTCGTCGATGGCTGGTTGCACACGGGCGATCTCGGTCAGCGCGACGCCGCCGGCCACCTGCGCCTGGTGGGTCGCACTGCCAATCTGGTGGTAACCGCGGGCGGCAAGAACGTCTACCCCGAGGACGTCGAGGCGACCCTCGGTCCCCTGCGCGACTGCGAGGAGTACTGCGTGATGGCGGCCAACTACGTTTGGCCGGAACGGAACCTCACCAACGAGGATCTGGTGGTCATCCTGCGCGCCGCGCGGGAGCCGAGCGAGGCGCTGCTCTCAGATCTGCGCGCCGGCAACCTGAACCTGGCCGCCCACCAGCGGGTCGGGGGGTACCTACCCTGGGAGACCGACTTCCCGCGCACCGCCTCCCTCAAGATCAAGCGTGGCAAGCTCGCTGAGCAAATACGCAAGCACACCGGACGCGACGCCCTGGTGTCGGTGAACCGATCGCGGGAGGTACGAGATGAATGAGCCAACCTCGCTCGACGGGCGCTCCGAGCGTGCCCGCCGCCGCCGGGTGGCGCGCCGGGAACAGATCCTCCTGGCCGCCAAGAAGGTCTTTGCCCAGCGGGGCCACCGGGACACCTCCGTCTCCCACGTCATCGACGAGGCTGGGATCTCGCGCGGCACCTTCTACTCCTACTTCGACAGCAAGGACGCCCTGTTCCGTTCGTTGGTGGAGGCGCTCACCGAGCAGATGATGGACGCGGTCAGCGCCGTCGACCCAGGTCACGGTCAGCGCCCGGTGCGCGAGACCTACCAAAACCTCCAGCAGTTCGTAGACCTCGTCTTCGACGACCGGGACCTGGCGATGATCCTGTTCCGGGTCGCCGTGGGCGTCGACGCCGACGTCGACCGGATCGTGGATCGGGTCTACCTATTCCTCTACGACCTGATCGAATCGGCGCTCCTCCGCGGTGCCGAGTTTGGCCACATTCGCGAGGTGGACGAGAAGATCGCCGCGGTCGCCTACCTCGGCTCGATCCGGGAGGTGCTGTACCAATTCCTGGTGGTGCACAAGGAGGAGGTCCCAACCCGCGAGCAAATCACCGGGACCCTATTCGACCTCTTCATGCACGGGCTCGGGCCGGGATGAACAGCGAGAGCCGATTCGCTTTTTGCCGGCAGCGCTGAGCTCCGCTAGCGGTCGAAGTACTGCTGAATCGCCTTGACGATCTTAGGCGCTTCCTTCTTGCAGATCTTTTGTGCGGCCAGCGAGATCGACGATGCCAGATCCCGGCGACCCTCCTTGCGCGAGGCGCGCAGGGTCTTGACCGTCTTGTTGGTCTTCGGGTCGATCAAACGCAGGACCACCTCCGTCCGAACCATCACACTCCCGGCCACCACGCCCTGTTGTTGACTCGACACCTTGGCGTCCAAGAAGGCGTCAAACCCGGTCATGTCTGGATCCTCGTCGCGCTTGGCCGGGTCGTTGGACACCGCCACCTCTTCGAGCTCATACCCCTTGTCGCCCAGCTTCTCGAGAATGCAGTCCCGAAGCGGCTCCGCCCCCTCCCCGCGGAACAGGACGCCGAAGCGGAAGCCTGCCTTGACGGACTCAAAATGACGAACCAGATCGGCCATGCCGATCTTTGCTGGCACACCCCCACCATTCGGGTTGCAGACCCCGTACATGGCATCCAAGGGGCCGCGTTCGCCCATGTGCGTGATCGCCCGGCCGTAGTGCTTGAGTGCTCCTAGCTTATCCGTGGACTCCGCCAACACCACCTCCGCTGCGACCTTGGCATCGACCTCCTCGATGCGCGTCGCCAAGGACGTGAGGCAGCGGCTGCGCGACATGACGGCGAGGGCATAATACACGTCGCCGTCACCAGCGCGCTTCTTGATCTCCACCCCGGAGAGGGTGGTCTCGGACTCGACCTTTTGCGTTTGCTGCACCTCTTGCAGCTCGACCGAGACGCCTTTGCCGGCCGCGTCGACCTTGGTGGCGACCGACTGGAAATCCTGCATGACGGAGTGAATCTGCGAGCTGAAGACCCGAGAAATCTCGGCTCTCGCGTCGATGGCCGCCGCCTCTTTCGAGGGTCCCATGCCCACGCCGATCAGATAGGCGTTGGCGGGAAACTCCGCCACCGAACCGGTGGCCCAGGATGGAGGCGCCGCCTCAGGGGTCAACACCAACATGATCAATGCAATCTGCAACATCATCTGAATTCCCTATTGAGGCGGTTAGTTCATGCTCCGCACGCTGAGGAAAGAACGCTGCCCTGGCATGATCTCTACTTCGTGCGTCTCTTCGCGCCCCGAACCAGAGTAGCGAATCGTGACCAGGTGTCTTCCCACCGGCAGCCACATGCGGGCCACGCGGAACTCCCCAGGCAACAAGGTCCAGGAGCGAAGATCTGCCTTTTCGGATGCCGCCGTGGCCTTGCTGGCAAAGAAGCCCGTCAGGGCGCCGAGCTGCTCGCCACCGGCTGCCTCGGCCGCTATCTCCGCGGCCTTCGCGGCTGCAAACTTCACGATGGCTCGAACCGTCGCCCGGAATCGAATCCCTTCCTCTTGAACCTTGAAGATCTGGAGTACGATACCAGTCACGGGCTCAGCCGCAATTGATTCTGAGCGCAGCACTACCGTCTCGACCGCCGTTGGCATAGGCGCAGCCGCCTCCGCAGCAGGCGCAGGCTCCGCAGCAGGCGCAGGATCCACCGCGGGCGCAGGATCCACCGCGGGCGCAGGATCCATGGCAGACCCAGGCTCCACCGCGGGCGCAGGATCCATGGCAGACCCAGGATCCACCGCGGGCGCAGGATCCATGGCAGACCCAGGCTCCACCGCAGGCGCAGGATCCATGGCAGACCCAGGCTCCACCGCAGGCACAGGATCGGCTGCGAGCGCGGGCTCCGCTGCGAGCGCAGGCTCCGCTGCGGGCAAGGGCTCCGCCACGTATACAGGCTCCGCCGCAGCCCTGTCCCCCGCCTCGCCTGCCTCTCCGCCGACCGCCGAATCTGTTGGGATGTCGTGCGCATCCCCTTGCCCTTCCTCGACGGCCGTGTC
>JAUUZB010000480.1 GCA_030590185.1 Deltaproteobacteria bacterium | reverse complement strand
GGCGTAGGCTCCCCCCACGCCCCGCCGGGGATGGATGAGCGTACCGCCGACGTCGATGAACAGCGCGGCGAGTTCGTTTAACTCGGTTGTCGGCATGGGATGGGCCGGTGGTCGAGCATACCAAGGAGGTAATCCTGGCAAAACGGGCGCCGAGATCGATTGGGCTCGAGTGGGCCCAGCGGTGACTGGGTGCACGGCCTGCGTCCCTGGCGGCGGGTCGTTTCTCTTTTCTCCAATCGTTTCAGGCACGGGGCGCCAGAGTTGCCGGGCGGGTCGACTACGGGGTGACTGACGCGGACTGACGCTCGCTCCCCTCGCCTGCCCGGGATAGGGTGACCGCTCCGTGAGAAAAACCAAGGCAGCCTGGCGAGGCCACTGGCTCGACCGCGCCTGGGTGCGACTCCAGCCTGGCCTGCGCCTATTCGAGGGAGGCTGGGGCGACGAGACGGTCGGTCGCCTGTTGACCGAGCACGCCGCGAACCCGCCAGTGCCGGAACCGGCGCCCGTGATCTGGGACGGTCCGGAACGATCCCTCGGTCGGGGCCAGTGGCGCGAGGGTCGATTCGAGTCGCCCCTGCACGCCGAGTTGCTACCGGCCGAGAGCCGTGAGGCTCATTTTGGGATCTGGCTGCCAGCTGGGGCAAATGAAAATACGCCCGTCGTAGTCCACATCGGCGGGGTGGGCGACGAGGGTTATCGCCTGCGACGTCACCTCTCGAGTCCTTTGCTCCGGCAGGGGGTTGGCGCGTTGATCCTCGAGAACCCGTTCTATGGCGCCCGCCGTCCGGCCGGCCAATCGGGAACGGCCCTGCGCCGGGTGAGCGATCAGCTCCTGCTCAGCGGCGCGGTGGTCGCCGAGGCCTGCGCTCTGCTCGCCTGGTTGCGGGACCGTGGCTATCGGCGCCTCGGGGTCACCGGCTACTCCATGGGGGGCTCCGCCGCCGGCCTGGTGGGGGCGATGTTCCGAGAGCCGATCGCGGTGGCCGCCTGCGCCGCCGGCATCTCCGGCACGCCGGTCTTCACCGAGGGGTTGCTCTCGACCTACGTCGCCTGGGATCGGCTCGGGCCGAACCGCACCGCCGCGGTGGCGCGTTTTGCCGAGGCGTTGGCCCCGGGTGGCCTGGATCGTTTCGCGCCGCCGGTCGGCACAACCGCCATGGTGCTGCTCGCGGCGCGCCACGACGGATACGTCCCAGCCGCATCGGTCGAGGCCTTGCAACAACACTGGGTCGGAGCGGAGCTGCGCTGGATGCCCGGTGGGCACATCTCGTCATTCTTGACCAAGCGCCGGGCGATCTGCGCGGCCATCGCCACGGCGCTCGCCGGGCTCGACTGAAGCGCGGTTCAGTTTTATCGGTTTCGTCACGGTTGCTATGGCTGGTATGCGGGGCGGGCGATGGCGCAGAGCAGTGATGAACCCGGGTTGATCAGAGTTATCCCTCCCTTTGGTGCGGATCTCGATCCCTTGGTCGCCGCCCTAGAGAGCCTTGGCGTGATCGGTCACAGCTCCGCTGACGAGCCGGCGGAGCGGGCGACTCCGATCCTCCTCGTTGATCTACGCGGCGCTGGGCCAGACCGCACCGCGGATCTCGCACCGCCCAACCAGCTCAGCGTGATCGCCATCGTTCGACCGCCGGCCGAAGCGATCATCGCGAGCCTGGCGGAGAACCTCCTCCTGGTCGTGGAGCCCCAGGGATCTATGGATCTGATGGCCGCAGGGATCGCCGCGGTTGCCTCCCGCGTCAGCGAGCTCGAGAGCGCCTTTCTGGAATCGGAGAACATCTTGGAGATCCACCAGGAGGTGATCAGGGCCGCCGGCGAGACCATCCGCCTCAAGGAGGAGGTGGAGGAGCGTGCCCGGGAGCTACGAACAGCCCAGGAACAGGTTGAACGCACCCGCCGCCTCACCGCCCTCGGCACCCTCGGCGCTGGTCTCGCCCACGAGCTCAACAATCCAATGACCACGGTCCTAGGCCTGTCCCAGGTGGTGCAAAGCATGCTGCCGGCGGAGTCCGAAGAATGTGAGCTATTGACCGACGTGGTTGGGCAGGCCAAGCGCATCGTCGGGCTGCTGCGCGAGTTTCGCCGGGTTCTGGACGAGGAACAGTCGATCGGAACCCGGCCCTTCGACGTCGGTGAGCCGCTGCGCGCCGCCGTGGAGCTCTACGCCGTGGAGCTCAGCGAACGGAACATCCAGACCACCACGACCGTGGCCGATCCCCTCCCCTGGGTGGCCGGCAACAGCACCGAGATCCAGGAGGCGATCTGCCACCTGATCAAGAACGCCGGCCAGGCGCTGCCGGAGGGCGGTGAGCTCGGGGTGCGCGTCCATTGCGTCGAGGAGGAGGCGGTCTTCATTTCCGTGAGCGACAACGGCCCGGGCATCCCGCAGGATCTCCGTGAGCGCGTCTTTGACCCGTTCTTCACCACCCACAGCGCCAACAAACAAACCGGACTCGGCCTCTCGGTAACCCACCGCATCGTCGCGCGCCACCACGGCAGCATCACCATTGAGGACACGCCGGGGGGCGGCGCCACCTTTACGATCATGCTGCCGGCGGTGCCCAAAAAGGCGCACCTCTACTAGGCTCGATGCCGAGCTGGGTCGCTGGGCCGCTCAGACAGTTTGAAAGGTGAGGAGCCCGTCCGGCTTCTCAAAGATACGCAGGGCCTCGAAGCTCAGCTTTTGCCATTTGAGGGCAGCAGAGAAGACGATCACCAACTTGAGGTTGTTGGCGCGCAGACTCTGGATGAACTGGATCAGGGCGGTGATCGTCGAGGAGTTGAAGTGGTCGAGATGCTCGAAATGCATCTCGACGCTCTTGCCGTCCGCGGCCGCGATCTTCTCCACCTCGGTGAAGAACGGCCTCAGGATCTTGGTCGGCTGGCGGTCGTTGCTCTTACCCCGCCAGTCGAGCTGCAAGACGCCGCCGTCGACGACGGTTACCTGAATCGTGAGATTGCCAGCGACCAGACTATCCATACCAGCCTCAGCCCCTTAGGTGCCGTTTCAAGAGAGCACAGTTGTGGGATGGTCACAAGCCGCGTCAGTTCAAGCGTCCGCCACCCGCTTGATGGCGAGCAGAGTGATGTCGTCATCCTGCTCTTCCATGAACCCAAAAACGTCGCGGATGATGTTCGCCACGATGTCGTCGATGTCCAGGCCAGCGTATCGACTGAGCGCCTGCTTGAGTCGATCCTCTCCGTACATCTCGCCTTCGCTGTTGGTCGCCTCGGTGATGCCGTCGGTGAACAGGAGAACGATGTCGCCCTCCTCGATTTCTTCGCTGCTGTCCTCGAGGTGTCCGGCCAGGTCGTCCACGATGCCGATCCAGGTGCCGGTGGTCGGGATATACTCGGTGACCCCCTTGCGGTGGCGGTGAATCAGGATGTCCTGGTGCTTGCCGGCGAAGGTGATGCCGTCTTGCCCGAGCAGAATCGTCGAAATCGTCATGTAGCGATCGGTGCCGAGACGCGAGATGTTCTTCTTGATCACCGAGTTGACGACGTCCAGCACCTTGGACGGCTTGTGGCCAGCGGTGCGGTTCACCGTCGTGTAGATGCTGGTCTGGGTCATCATCATGATCAGCCCGGACTCGACGCCGTGGCCCGAGACGTCGCCGATCGACAGCCAGGTCTCCCCGGCCTCGGTCTCGATGATGTCGTAGTAGTCCCCGCCGACCTCATCCGCCGGCTCCATGGTGGCCGCCACCTTGTATCCGGGCAGGCGGTGCACCTTGGGCAGCAGGGAGGTCTGGATCTGCTTGGCGACCTCCATCTCACCCCACAGGGCGTCCCGCGCCGCCTGCAGATCACAACGGGCCGAGAACTCCTGGATGGTCAACTGCTGTTTGACGTACTGGATGGCCACGCTGATGACCGCGGTGCCGCCGAGGAAGTAGAGGTTGTTGATGACGTCGTTGATCTCAATCGGCTCCGGCTGCGGAACGATCAGATTGATCACGACATACATACCTATGATGATCAGCGGGTTGATTGCCGACTGGGCGAGCTTCCAGGGCACGGTCATGGTTACCGCGATCATCACCAAATTGAGACCAGCGTAATACGTGGAGCTGAAGCCGCCGAGGTCGGTCGTCATAAGGGTGATCATGCCGCCCACGACAACCGCGAAGACATAGCCATGGAGCTGCGAGAGCCGGCTCGGCTTGGTGTAGCGCAGCAAGAAATACTGCCCGATGACGATCAGGGTGGCGACGCCGCGGTAGGTAGCGACCCGCCCGAGCAGCTCCTCCGGCATCATGAAGATGTCGAGGATGAAGAACAACGGGACGAGGGTGAACCCCAACATGGTTAGGGTCTTGGTCCAGGAGTGGATGATCGAAACCAGAAATTCCTCGAGCTCCTCTGGCTCGTAGGGCTGATTCTTTTTCGAGCTCGCCACTACAACTCCACCGCCCTCTGCGTATCGCGCTTCACCACGATTCTAGTCCGATTTCTTCACCCGTAGAAACATTTGGCTGCGGGTCGCCTCGAAACTCAGGTCAAAGGAGACCCCTTCTAGATCGATCGTCAGGTCCATCATCTCGTCCTCGGCCCGATAGTAGAGCGGCCAATCCATCCAGTAATCCAGATAGACCCGGGTAGCGTTGCCAGGATGGAAGTTGCCCAGCACGATCTCACCGCCTGGCAGGAGCATCTCGTAGAGCTTGGCGAGCACCGCCTTGGCCACGGGCTCGATCAGGTAGTCAAACAGGCC
>JAUUZB010000995.1 GCA_030590185.1 Deltaproteobacteria bacterium | reverse complement strand
TGGTTGATGAAGGCCAGCCGCGCCGCCATGGCACGGACCACCAGGTAGTCCTCGTCGGCCCGCAGAGCGGTCAGCACCTCCATGAAGTCGGCGATCTCGGATTGCCCGTTGCGCACCAGGGCCCATTGGTCATCTACCAGGCTCTTGCGCTCGGCCGGGGTTAGCTCCCCGATGCCGTGGCGCAACAGCGCCGCGAGGCTGGCGACGTCGAAGTCGAGGCGGTAGAAGCCGACCGCGTCGGCGTTGGGATACACCCAACGCGCCTCGACGGGGAGCTCCACCACCTGCTCGCGTTCACGCATTAGCAGGCGCTCACTGGCGCGGCCGTTGGGGCCCCCGTAGCTGATCACGAACGGGATCTGCCAGATCGCCGGATCAGCTCCCTCACCCTCCCGTGGCGCTCGCATCTGCGCCTCATCGGAGAAGAAGCGGCGCTGGCTCAGGTGCAACCGGGTTTTCCCGGCGTGGGTCTCGACCCGCACACGGACCAGCGGGAACCCGGCCTGGTTGATCCAGCTCTTCATGAGAGCGCCCACCGGCACGTCACTGGTGGCCGCCAGGCTGTTCCATAGGTCGTCGCCGGTCGCGTTCTTGCCTTTGAAGGCGGCGATGTAATCTCGAATTCCATCGCGGAAGGCCTCCTCCCCGAGGAAGCCCTCCGCCATGCGCATCACCGCGCAGCCCTTCTCGTAGGTGATCAGGTCGAACAGCTCCGTCGCCTCCGCCGGCGTGGCGACCGGCGTGAAGATCGGATGGGTGTTGACCAGGGCATCGGCGCCGAGGGCACTCTCCTTCGACTCGATGGCGCCGTCCCACTGCCGCCACTGAGGTTGCCAGGCGTCGACCGCCTTGTAGGCGATCCAAGTGGCGAATGCCTCGTTGAGCCAGAGGTCATCCCACCATTTCATGGTGACCAGGTTGCCGAACCATTGGTGTGCGATCTCGTGGGCGATCACCTCGGCGATGCGTTTCTTGGCGAACCAGGAGGCGCTCTCGGGCGACATGAGAAGCAGGCTCTGGCGATAAAAGATGGCGCCGATGTTCTCCATGGCGCCCGCGTCGAAGCCGGGGACCGCGACCTGATCGAGCTTCTGAAAGGCGTAGCGTTGGCCGAAGTAGTCGACGTACCAGGGCAGCACCTGCGCGGTGACCGCCTCGGCGAAGCTGGTCAATCCGGTCTTGCCGCGGCCGGTGACCACCCGGCACGGGGTGCGCGCCACGCGCTGGGGTTCACTGAAGGCGTAGCGTCCGATGGTGATCGCCGCCAGGTAGGTTGAGATCGCCTTGGTGGGCGCGAAGCTCCAGACCACGCGGTTTTTTGCCCGGCGGCGCCGATCCAGCACGCCGTTGGTGATCACGTCGAGGCCCGGGTCGGTCCGAACCGTCCAGGTGAGGGTGGCCTTGAGGTCCGGTTCGTCAAAGCAGGGGAAGATGGCGCGCGCGTCGGTGGCCTCGCACTGGGAGACGATCGCTTTCTCGCGGCCGTCCTTGGCGAGATAAAGGCCGTGCATGCTCGGGTTGAGCTTGCCCCGGAAGGTGATCGTGATCAGCAGCTTGCCCTTGGGCAGCGCGCCGGGCAGACGCAGCTCGATGGTCTCGCGGTCCGGGTGGGGAATGACCTCGGCTCGGTGTCGTTTGCCGTTGGCCCGCACGTCGGCTTTGGAGATCTTCAGCTCGCGGGCGTGCAGCTCGAGGTGGTCGAGGCGCGCGCGGGCTCGGGCGGTGATCGCCACGCTGCCGGCGAAGGTGGCCCGTTTGGTTGAGGCGTCGATGTCGATTTCGTAGGCGCTCGGGATCAGGTCCCGGGAGAGACGAAAAGCGCTGGTGGTCATCGCGTCACGGTAACGCCTGATCCCTGGTCAGACAAGGGAGGGTCGAGTTCGCACCGGGGCCGCGCTCAGGCCAGCTTGGCCGCCACGTCCTTATCGAGCTGGGCGAGGGCGGCGGTAGGGTCGTCGCCGTCGGCCAACTCCCGTGCTGCGACCCCGAGTCGGTGGCTCCAGTCGCCGAGCAGGTCCCAAAAGTCGGGCGGTAGATCGCGGTCCGCACGGGCGGCGTGGGCGATGCGAGACGCGGGCGCCGCCACCAGGCCGAGCCCCAACATAGCCGCCTCGCCGGCGAGATCGTGTACCTCGCTGGCCACGCTCTGCCGCGCCGCACCGTCGGTCAGCTCTCCCGAGACCCGGTCGGCGGCCGCTCGCCGCACGATGCCCTCGCGGGCTCGGCATTTCTGAGCGAAGGTCTCGTAGAACTCTCGGTCGATGTTGGGATTCAAGGTCACGGGGTGCTCACCTCGCTCCGCTTCGACATCAGCGCGTGTAGGGTGTTGAGTAGCTGCTTGAGCAGGATTGGCTTGTCAACGTAGAGGTCGGCGCCCGCCTCCAGGGCCAGCTCCCGCACGCCGTCTCCGCCGGCGCTGGCCATCATGATCGGCGTCTTTTCGGTTCGGGGATCCTTGCGCATGGCGCGGACGATGTCGGCGCCGTTCATCACCGGCAGGAAGTAGTCGACGATCGCCAGGTCGACGGCCGCCGACTCCATCATCTGCAGCGCATCCTCGCCGCTGTAGACACTGATGATCTCGAGAGCGCCGCTGTGCCCCAGCTCCCGGTGGAAGCGCTTGAGCGCGTGGGTGAAGAGGTCGTGGGTGAAGCGGTTGTCCTCGACCAGCAGAACCCGAAACGTTCCGCCCTCCTCGATGGTCCCGCGATCTTCACTGAGCTGGCGGCAGCGATCTAGTAGGTCGAGGACCTCCTGTTGCTGCGCCTCGTTCTCGAACTCGAACTCCACTCCGACGCCGCGGGGCTTGCCCACGGCCTCGGCGTCGTTGCGCCACCGCACGGTGCCGCACAACTCGATGGGTTTGAGCAGCCCAGGGAAAGAGACCGTGAAGCTCAAGTGCTGCCCCAGCTCGAACGGCACCGGGGTACAGATGAACAAGCCACCGCTGCTCAGGTCGGACAGGTAGTCGGCGAGCAGGTGCGTGGCATCGTCATACTGGACCTTG
>JAUUZB010000632.1 GCA_030590185.1 Deltaproteobacteria bacterium | reverse complement strand
GCGTCGCTGGCGGGTAGCTTCGACCTCACCATCGTGCCGGTCGGGGACGCACCGGTGTTGGTCACCAACACCGCCCTGACCCTGGATGAGGCCAGCAACGCGGTCATCACCAACGCCCACCTCGCGACCGCGGACGCGGACACGGCCACCGACCTCCTAGACTACACGCTCATCACCGTGCCTGCCCACGGCATCCTCAGGGATGCGGGGGCGGACCTGGCGACCAGCGACACCTTCACCCAGGCGGCAATCGACGCCGGTGAGCTCACCTTTGAGCACGATGGCTCCGAGACGGACGCCGACGCCTTCCTGTTCACGGTCAGTGACGGCACCGACTCGGTGGCTGGATCCTTTTTGATTGCGGTCACGCCGGTCAACGACCCGCCGGTCATCGCGGCCAACAATGGCTTGACCGTGGCCGAGGGCGACACCCAGACGATCAATGCCATGATGCTTCGGGCGGCCGACGTCGACAACACGGCGGCGGAGTTGGTCTTCACCTCGAGCACCCCGCCGGTGAACGGCACCCTTCTCTTGGCAGGCACCGCGGTCGGCGCGGCGGGCAGCTTCTCCCAAGCCGACGTCGACGCCGGTGACCTCGCCTACGAGCACGACGGCAGCGACACGACCGCTGACAGCTTCGAGGTGACGCTCGGGGACGGTACCGCCACTCTCCCGGCGACCTCTTTTACGATCACCGTGACGGCGGGCAGCGACCCGCCCGTGCTCACAGCCAACGCCGGCGCGACCGTGGATGAAGGCGCCACGGTGACCATCACCACGGCATTGCTACAGGCCACGGACGGCGACAACTCGGCGACTGAGCTGGTCTTCGTCCTCGACGCCTTGCCCGCCCACGGCGAGGTGCGCAGGAGCGCCACGCCGGTGACTCTCGGCGGGACCTTCACCCAGGAGCAGATCGACCTCGGCCAGGTCTCCTACCAACAGGACGGCAGCGAAACGGTTAGTGACTCCTTCGCCTTCTCGGTCAGCGACGGGACCACGCCTTTGTTCGGCAACACTTTTGCCCTGACGATCATTCCGGTCAGCGATCCCCCGCTGCTCGACACCAACGCCACCCTGACCGTGGACGAGGGCGGCGGTGGCGACATCACGGTGGCCGTGCTCTCGGCAAGTGACGTCGACAACAGCGACGCTGAGATCACCTTCACCATCACCGCCACACCGACCCGCGGGACGGTCTATAACGGCGTCACGGCGCTCACGACTAGCGACTTCTTCACCCAGGCGGACATCGTGGCCGGTGCCATCTCCTACACCCACGATGGCTCCGAGACGCCACCCACCGATGCTTTCGGTTTTCTGGTGGGCGACGGTGACAACACTCTCCCCGGCGCCAATTTCAGTATCAGCGTCAACCCAGTGAACTCGTTGCCCGTGGCGGCTGCTCCGGTCACCGGTGTAACCATCGACCAGGACACCTCGACCCAGCAATTGGTGTTGACCGGGTCCGATGACGAGGACGCGGTCGGGGCGTTGACGGTCAATGTCAGTGCCGGCCCGTTCAACGGTAGCCTCGATCAGACCTCCGGCGCCGCAGCCTTGCTGGTCATCTATACGCCGGATCTCGGCTTCACCGGCAGCGACGCCTTCCTGTTCACAGTCACCGATACGGACGCGGGAGTTTCGAGCGCCGTACAGGTCGACATCACGGTGGTTGGCGCCATGCGCACCTCGGTGGACAGCACCCTCGACCCGGGACCATTCGTCGATATGGCGATCGTCGGCAGCAACCTCTATCTCGCCTACCACGACCCCAATGCCTCAGCGCTGACGATCAAGACCGCCCGCAGCGATGACAACGGGATCAGCTGGCCCGTGATCCGGACCGTCGCAGCGGGCACCCGGCCATCGATCGACGCCGCCGGAACATCGGTGTACGTCAGCTACTACGACGAGGCCGACCAGGACCTCGAGTTCGCGCGCAGCGATGACTATGGCGACACCTGGTCGACGATCCTCAAGATCGACGACACCACCGGGGTGGGTGAGCACAACGACATCGTGGTCGAGGCGCCGACCAGCAGGGTCTCGGTCAGCTACTATGACGCTATCAGTGAGGATCTAATCGTGACCTTCAGCACCGACGACGGCGACACCTGGCCGGCGGGGAACCGCGAGACGGTCGATGGGGTAGAGGTTGCCGGGACCTTCAACGCCGTCGGATTGCGCGGCACGAGCGTCTTCACCACCTACTTCGACACCACCAGCTCGAAGATTACGCTCGGCCGTAGCTCGAACCAGGGCGACACCTTCCCGGAATTCTTCGACGTTGACGCGGGCCCCCTCGGCGGCGGCGCCGTGGATTTGGTCGTCGACTGCAGCGGCTGCGCCAACCAGCTCTTCCTAGTCTACTACGAGCCGGGCGCCGGCGATCTCCGGTTCGCCCGCAGCGATAACAATGGTGCCGCCTGGACCGCCGGTATTGACATCGACACCGGCGGCGACGTGGGGGACAACCCTTCGCTGGCGGTGGCGGATGGCTCGGTCTTCGTCAGCTACTTCGATCGCGGCAACCAGGATCTACGCTTCGCGCGCAGCGACGACGACGGCGCCACCTGGCCAGTGATGGAGCTGGTTGATGATGCCACCGATGTGGGCGAGTACTCGGCCATCGGGATCTCGGGCGATTTGGTCTTCATCGCCTACTCCGACACGCTCAACGGCGAGCTCAGGTTCGCGCGCAGCGTTGACCGCGGCACGACCTGGTAGCTCCGCGTAGCTCCTGGCGCCTCAGTCCTCCTCCAAAACCTCGCGCAGGCTGCGCAGCAGCTCAGCGATATTGAACGGCTTGCGTACGAAACGAAAGCCCCGGTCCCGGATCACCGGCCACTGGGATTTGTCGTCGGTGTAGCCGCTGCACAACAGCACCTTGAGACGCGGCGTCCGGGCTCGGAACTGCTCGACCAACTCGATGCCGGATTGGCCCGGCAGCACCACGTCACTGAACACCAGCACGATCTCGTGGCTGCGTTGCTCGAAGACCGCCTCGGCCTCGGTGGCGTTGCCGGCGGTGTAGACCACGTAGCCGTTGCTGGCGAGGATGCGTTTGGTCAGGCGCCGCACCCCCGCCTCGTCCTCGATCAATAGAATGCCCTCGCCGTTGCCCCGGAACCCCTCCCAGCTGACATCATCGTCCTGTTGGGCGGGTGTGCCCGTGCCGGCCGGAAGGTAAACGTCGAAACGAGCACCCTCGCCCGGCTCGCTCGTCGCCTCGATCCACCCCTTGTGTTGCTTGACGATCCCGTAGGCGACCGAGAGACCAAGCCCGGTGCCGCTCGCCCCAACGCTCTTGGTGGTGAAGAAGGGCTCGAAGATGTGCTCCATGGCATCGGGATCGATCCCGGTGCCGGAGTCGCGCACGGACAAGCGGATGTAGCGGCCCGACCGGCTCTCGAGCGCCTCGCCCTCGGGCACCCGTTCGATGTCGACGTTTGATGTCGCGATGAAGAGGTCGCCGCCATCGGCCATGGCATCTCGGGCGTTGACCGCGAGGTTCATGAGCACCTGCTCGAGGTTCCCAGCGTCCGCCTCTACGGTGTGCAGGCCAGTCGCGAGATCAACGTGAATGGTGATGTCTTCACCGATCAGCCGTTTGAGCATCTTGAGCAGGTTGTCGACCGTTTGGTTCAGATCGACGGGCTGAAAGGCCATCGGCTGCCTGCGGCTGAAGAGCAGCAGCTGGCGGGTGAGATCTGCGGCTCGGATAGAGGCACCGCGCGCCTGGTCGAGGTCCCGGCGCATGGGGTCGGCCTCCTCGAGACCGAGCATCGCTAGATCGAGCTGTCCGCGGATGATGGTGAGCAGGTTGTTGAAGTCGTGGGCGACCCCACCGGCGAGCTGCCCGATCGCTTCGATCTTTTGCGACTGGAGGAGCTGTCCCTGGATGACCTTTTTTTCCTCCGCGGAACGTTCGAGGATGTCAGAGACGATCGCCTGCTCGCGTAGCTCCCGATCGCGAAGCTCCTGTTTCGCCTGCGCCAACTCATCTTCGAGCCCGACGATCCGCCGTTGCAGGGTCGCCGGGTCCGGGTTGGTTAGGGAGTCCGTCATCGTTTCTACTACTACCGCTGATCAATTG
>JAUUZB010001157.1 GCA_030590185.1 Deltaproteobacteria bacterium | reverse complement strand
GCTTGATGCTGGCCATCAGGCGGGCGCGCGAACCGGCCTCGTCCACAAGGTCGATCGCTTTGTCAGGCAGCGAACGGTCCGAAATATAACGATCGCTTAGGTTCACCGCCGCGCGAATCGCCTCTTCAGTGATGCTGATGTTGTGATGGTCCTCGTACCTGGGGCGCAGCCCTCGGACACGCAGGCGGTACCGTCCCATACTTCGTCAGCCGGGCACAGTTGATCGGTGGGCACGCAGGTGCCGTTGACGTTCGCCGTTCCGGGGGTGCAGCCCTCGGCCACGCAGCCGGTGCCGTTCCAAACCTCATCCGCCGGACAAAGCTCGTCCTAGGCCACGCAGGAGCCGCCGATGTTCGAGAAGCCGTCGCTGCAACCAACCTGAGCGGGCTGGCAGGCGCCATCGGCCCAGGCCTCACCCTCCGCACAGAGATTCGAGCTGGGCACGCACTTGCCGTCTACCGCAACGGTTCCGGCGCCACATTCCTCACCGCCGCAGGAGGCGTTGAAAAAGAGAAGGGCGACAAATGCACAGGCGGGGATGAGGAGTCTCTGGGTCATGAATTCTTCTCAGCTACAGGTGAGATCGGATTGAGAAACACGGATCGTCCGATCAAACAAGCTGCGATCATTGACGCGGGATCGACAACCCGTTGCTCGGCCTTCCTCAAACCATCGCCCGATTGAGCAAGGACGGCTGGTGACTCCGCCACCAACGCTCGGCCCGTGGGTTATCCCACTCGATCCCCGCGGGGCAGGCCGCGAGGGCATCGTTGAGCTCCATCGCGGATTGGAAACGCTCGGCCGGATCCTTGGCCAGACACTTCATCACGATCCGTTCGAGCTCCTCGGGCACGTCGATCTCGCTGCGCACACTCGGCGGCTCCGGCACCGAGCTGGCATGGGCGACGGCCATGCGTAGGGCGGTCTCTTCGTCGAACACCAGCAGGCCGGTCAGTAACCAATAGGCCACGCAGCCCAAGGCGTAGATGTCGCTGCGTGCGTCCACTGGATTTTTGCCGACCAACATTTCCGGCGGCGCGTAGGCGGGGGTGCCGGTGAAGCTACCCTCATCGCTGAGCTCACCCGAGTCGCTCTGCGGTGCGGGCTTGACCAAACCGAAGTCGAGCACCTTCAAGAAATCGTAGCGCAGTGCGATCGGGCCGACATGGAGATTGGACGGCTTGATGTCGCGATGGATGAAGCTCTGGCCATGGGCCTCGGCCAAGGAGTCGCAGGCCTGTTGCAGGAGATAGACCACCCGCTCGGCTGACAGCGGGCCGTGCTCGCGAATGAGGTCGTCGAGGTCGAAGCCCTCGAGGTACTCCATCACGTAGTAGAAGGTGCCGTCTCCGGCGATGCCGAAGTCGTAGATCTCCACGGTGTGCGGTGAGCGCAAAGCAGCGGTGGCCATGGCCTCGCGCTCGAACTGGCGCATGGTCCGGTCGATCTCCTCATCGCTCTTGTCGTGGAGAAGCTCACGCTTGATCAGCTTGAGCGCCGACGGCCGCGCCAACATTTTGTGACGCACCAACCAGACCTCACCCATGCCGCCGCCCCCGAGGCGCTCGACGAGCTCGTACTGGGTATCCTCGGTCTTGCGCGCCATCTCGCCGTAGAAGAGGCTGGCCAGGGCGACACCGGAGGTGGCAAAGGCGGCGGCGAGCAGCATTAGGATCGTCGCGTCGACTAGACCATCGGCGCCAATGAAGAGGCCGAGTCCGAGGGGCACCATGGCGGTGGGGAGCAAGACCAGCGCCGCCCGCCACCAGGGGTTGAGCACCAGGGCGTAGACCGCCATCAGCAGGAGAAAGTGCACCTGGCTGCGCTGCCACACCGCGGCCATGGAGCCGGCGTCGATTTGGCTGGCGGCCTCGAGCATGGCGTAGTCGCGCAGGGCGATGAAGACAACCGTGGTCGCAAACGCCACGACCTCCAGGCTGCGCAGCTCCACGGAGGCCTGGCCGTCTCGCGTTAGGGCGAGGGCGAGTGAGACGGCCAGCACCGCAATCGGTACACCGTAAAGGGCAAAGGGCAGCGTCTCCCCGGCGATCAGATCGCGAACCGTCACCCCGAGGCTCGCCAGCAGCAACAGCCCCGACAACAGCGCCGCCGCCGGCTTCTTCACCGGCATCATCTTGTCGGCGCCCATACTGGGCACCATGCCGCGATCGTGTCAGAAGCGACCGGTGGGTACGGCGCACTCGCCGTCTTCGTGGCGGTTGTGCGTGGCGCCCTGTGAATTGGATCTCATCGCGGAGCTGTTCCCGGTACCGTGCCGAGCCCTAAGATGAGTTCCGATCGCACCGTTGTCGAGGGTGGCCCATGAATCGGGGCAGCAGGGTGTTGACCCGGGGCATGGGGCACCTAGGTCAAACAAACCCGCAAAACCACCAATCCGTTCGACAGGCCAGCCACATCGAAGCGAGCATACCCGCACTCAACCAGAGACTTGCACGCACGCCAGCCGACAACTTCGAGCTCATCGGCGGTGGGTCGACCGAGCTTGCGAAAGACGAGTCCGCTCTGGGTCCTCTCCCAGGCACCGTCGGGACACAGGGAGTGAAAGTGAAGATTGAG
>JAUUZB010001036.1 GCA_030590185.1 Deltaproteobacteria bacterium | reverse complement strand
GCTACCACGGACAACAGAGCGTGCCGGCGGTGCCCGATCCGCCGCAACCTCCGAAGTATTCGTTCGGCCGCACCGTCTCGAACCCGCAGTCGATATAATCGCAGGTGTTGCCCTCGGGGTCGCTGGCGCCGGCGCAGACGCGTGCCGGCACCACGCAGCCAATCATGCTAAAAAAGGTCACCGCGCAGTTACCGGAAGGTCTGGATGGTGAGGGCGGAGGGAATCGAACCCACAACCTATGGATTAAGAGTCCATTGCTCTGCCTAGTTGAGCTACGCCCCCATCCAGGGGAGAGGCGCTTGTAACGAAACCGCCAGATATGGTCAAGGCTCAGTCGCCCGGTTGCCCCGGGGAGCGGTAGCGCAGGAGGCGGTCGAGATTCGCCTCCTCCCAGCGCAGGCACGTCTCGTGCCCCGGAAAGCTCTGCTCGATGGCCATGAACTCGGGTGGGTGCAGGGAGCGGCGACCGCCGTCACCCTCGACGCCGAAAACCTCGTGCAACATCTCGTGGAACACCACCCAGGAGACGTAGTGGCGCGGCACGAAGGGCTGGTCGAGGCTGGGGTGGATGCGGATCAGGCGCTCATCGCCCACATAGCAGCCGAGCTGGATCGATCGGCGGCGGCGGCGGGTGCTGGCTGCGCCCCAGGTGATGCGCGCCTCGCTGGCGTCATGAAAGTACCGGGCGTTGAGCTCGGTGAGGATCACCGCGAGATCGTGGCAACGCCCCGTGGTCCGCACCTCCACCGGCCCCTCTGGCTCGCCGCTCGGCTGGTTGGCGATGAAGGCATCGAGCAAGCTGCCGGCCTCACGATCGTCACGGGCGACGTAGGCCACCACCGCCTGCCAGACCACCTCCGGTGCATCGATGAACATCTGGTGCAACCGCAGGACGAGGAGCTCGCCATTCTCCCGGGAGGACAGCATGGTCGAACGGTTGGCGGTGAACTCGAGCCGCACCGGCCGGCGCAACACCTCCCCCAACCACCGGCTGAGACGGACCGCGTCACGGCGCTCAACGCGCGGCAACTCGGTGACACCGGGCGCGCGCAGGGCCACCTGGGCTCGCTGTGCGGGCGCTGTCGCCGGCCAGAGGGTGAGCTGATCCATGGTCTCCCCATAGCCTGGCGGTCCGACAGAAAAGCTCACGCAAACGGTCAGTTGCGTTTGACGCATCGTGTAAACTTCAACCCGGGGGAAGTGTTGGTTTCTTGCGGGGTTCCCAAGGGGGGACTACGATCCGTACTAGGTGGGTTGAAGTAACGACCAGCCAAGAAGATGGTGGTCGCCTATTGACCCCCTGGGGGCGAGCGCGAGGTTTATGGAATGAGGACCTGGCCCAACAAGATAACCAGAGGCGGATTGGCGTGGTGGTTTGGCGCTGCGCTGTTGGTCGGGATGTGGCTCCCGGGCTGTGACATGGTGGCCGAGGAAGAGGAGGAGGTTGAAGACCTCACCATCGTGGTCGAGGCGGATAAGAGCCGCATCCTCGAGGAAGAAGAGGCGCTCGACTCCAAGCGCGAGGAGGTACAGAACGAGCGCGACCGGCTCGCCAGGGAACGGGAGGACGTTGAAAGGCGGCTCGCCTCGTTGTCCAAAAAGGACCGCAAGACGCGAGAAAAGCTCGAGGGGGAGCGCAAACGGCTCGACAAGGAAGAGAAACGCGTCCGCGATCGGGCGCGCAAGTTCGAGGCGGAGCGCACCAAACTCGCCCGAGAGAAGACCGAGTTGCTCCAGCGCATCGCCACCCTGACCAAACGCGGGCAGGGCGGGCTGACCATCGAACAGCGGGAGGCTCAGGTTGGCCGGCGGGAGAGCAACGTCGCCCGGCGGGAGGAGGCCTTGGCCAAACGGGAGGCGGCCATCGCGGGCCGGGAGACACAGGCCAGTCAAACGCTGCAGGATCTCAACGGGCTACTCGCCAGCCTCAAGGGCGGCGGCATGTCCAAGACCGTATACGTCAGCAGCCCAGCCGCCAGCGCCGGCCCAACGGCTGCCAACGCCACCAAGGCGCAGGCGCAAAAGGCGCAGCGCGCGGCGCGGTCTCGGATGGACACCAAGGGCATCCTGATGGACGACCTGCCACCCACCGCCAAGACCCTATTCAAACAGGGCGGCCAGTCGATCGGGGACAAGGACTACGGCGAGGCTGTGGCGGCCTTTGGACAGGTATCCACGATCGTCGACGGTATTGCCATCGACCACACCTTCGTGCAGGCCAAGATGGGACGCCTCAACCGCGCCATGGCCAACAAGGAGCTCGGCGACAAGGATAACCAGAAGGTCCAAGGGCTGCTGTCGGAGCTGAGCAACGCCTTCGCCGATGGCCGCTTTGACCGCGCCAATAAGAAGGCAAACCAAATCGCGACGGTCCTCAAAAAGAACTGAGTCGCCCCGCCCGGTAGCACCATGACGCAAACCGCCAAGCACCGCGCCCTGCGCATCGCCATCTACGTCTTTCTAGTGGCGAGCGCCGGGGCGTCATTCCTGTTGGGGGATTGGCTGCGAGCCGCGGCCCGCCAGGGTGACGTGCCGGGGTGGGCGCCCTTGGTCGCGCCGAGCATCTTCACGCTCTTCGTCGTGGTCTATGCGGTGGACCGTTGGCTCCTGGTTAGGCGACAACGACACTCCCTGGGCCGGGCCTTCATCCAGGTGGCCTTTGCGATCGTCTTCGTCAGCCTGCTGTGGTTGTGGCCGCAACCACCGCCGCGGGCTGGTGGCGCCCTCGCCACCGCCGAGGCGCTCGACTTCCGCTCTGCCCTGCTCGACAACCGTGACCCCAACGTACGGGCCGCGGCCTGCGAGCTGCTCGGCCTGCGCGGTCGACCAGACGCAGTGGAGCGGGTCGCGGCGATCGCCGCCCACGACCGCTCAGAACG
>JAUUZB010000296.1 GCA_030590185.1 Deltaproteobacteria bacterium | reverse complement strand
GGGGTCGACTGCATCACCCTTGGCTTTACAGAGGGCATCCTCACCTGCGCGGTGGACTGCCAGTACGACCTGTCCCAGTGCACCGGCGGCGTACAGCCGTGGTGCGGTAACGGCACCCGGGACTACGGCGAGGTGTGCGACGGCACCGAGCTCGGCAGCGCGAGCTGTTTCACCCAGGGCTTCACCGGCGGCGGATTGGTCTGTGACGCGGATTGCACATTGGACACGAGCAGCTGCACGGGCACCGGGCCGATTTGTGGCAACGGGGTCGTGGAGTCGGGGGAGGCCTGCGACACCGATTTGATCGCCGGGGCGAGCTGCATATCGTTGGGGTTCGGCGGTGGATTGCCGCGGGCGCCGGTGTTGCCGGCGGCAGGCGATTTGGTGATCACCGAGATCTATGCCGATCCAGAGGGCATCGATGGTGGTCGTGATTGGATCGAGGTCTATTCGCTCAAGAGCCAGGGGCAGGTGCCGTACGACTACTTTGATCTGAACGCCCTGGTGGTACGCAGTCACACCATGGCGGCCTCGAACAACGTCTATCAGTGGCGCATCGATGACTTGCACTGCGCCACCATCGGGCCAGGGGAGTACGGCGTCATCGGTGGGGTCACCGCCGGCGACGATGGGGTGCGCACCGACGTCACCATCGGCAGCGCGTCGGCTGGTCTCTTTTACAACGGTGAGATGCAGATGGAGATCTGCCTCGACATGCCGGACGACCCGGATTCCGATTATTTCCCGTGCACCGATCTGCTCGACGCGGCAACAGCGGACCCGGCAGGAGGGTTGGACGCGCAATCGGGGCGGAGTTGGTCCCTCGATCCCACCGTGCTCGTTGGTGCGGGCTTCCCGGAGCTCGACAACGACCTGCCGGGCGTCTGGAGTCTCTCCACCACCCCCCTCAACGGCTTCCTCTTTTCCGGTTCCCCCGGCGGGGAGAACGAGCCGTGATGAACGCCCCTCACGTCAACCAGAGCCAGCCCCCGAAGAGGGCCTGGCAACGCCGGCTCAGCCGACCGCTGCTCCTTGGCGCCCTCGGCCCCTTGGCGGTCTTCGCCACGACCTCGGCCGGCTGCGGCGACGACACCGTCACCCCCGATACCGTGTGCGAGCCAACCGGCGGCCTGGTCTCCCGGGTCATCGACGGCGACACCATCGAGCTCGAAACCGGTGAAAAGGTCCGCTACCTCCTGGTCGATACCCCGGAGATCGAGAAGTGCACCGAGACCAGCACCGACCAATGCTGGGAGACCGCCGCCGAGGACCACGAATGTTTCGGCAACGAGGCCCGCGAGCTCAACCGCCGCTTGGTTCAGGATCGGGAGATCGAGATCCTTTACGACGCCAATCAATGCACCGACTTCTTCGGCCGGGCCCTCGGTTACGTCTACGTCGACGACCGCATGGTCAACGAGATCCTGGTCGAGCGCGGCTACGCCAAGGTGTTGATCGAGAATCCGGAGAACCGCACCGAGGCCTACGAGTACGCGGCGAGCTTCTGCGCCCTCGAGGCCCGCGCCTTCGAGTCGGCGTTCGGCATGTGGGGCGTCTGCCCGGGGGAACAGCCCGAGGAGGATGAGTGCCCGTGAGCCGCGCTCTGCACGCAGCGCTCTGGGCTGGTACGACGGCCGCGCTCCTGCTCTCACCGGCGGCGGTGTTGGCCCGTGAGTACTCGGTGCCGATCAAGGTGAGCGCCGTCGAGGAGCTCTACGACCTCGCCGACGGCGATGAGATCACCAGCGATGAGCTCGAGCTGCTGATCGCCCTGATGAACCGACCGATGGATCTCAACCGCGTCGACCGTTACGGCCTCTACGACCTACCGGAGCTGACCTGGTTCCTGGTCGACGCGATCATCGCCTATCGCGCCGACCGTGAAGGGGGCTTCACCCTCGTCGAGGACCTGCGCGACGTGGAGGGCATGAGCGAAGGGATCTACCAGTCGATCAAGCCGTTCGTCGCGGTCGCTCTGACGGACGACGGCGCGGAGGCTGTCCCCATTTCCGGCCGGGCACGCTTCGGGACCGTCCTCGAGGCGGGGCTCGGGGAGGACATGCGGCAGACGCCGCGCGGCGACAGCTACCCGAGCAGCTACCTCGACGTCCAGCTGGACCTGTTCACTTACTTTGGGTTTGGCGCTCAGCTCATCATGCGACCGCTGGTCGACCCCCAGTGGGATCAGTCGATCGGCTTTCTGGTTGACGACGGGGCCGACTGCCCGGGGGAGTTCAACTCCGGTTGCATCAAGCCGCGGCTGTCGCTGCCGCCCAAGTCGATCTACGCGACCTTCGAGTACAACGAGTGGCGGGTGGTGGTCGGTACCTACAACGTCGGCTTTGGCCAGCGCCTGACCATCGACACCACCAAGAAGGCCTACCCGCGCACCTGGGACGAGACCATCGGCCACACCATCGATCGCGACGACGGTAAGGTCCGGCCGAAGGCCAACCTGCGCGGCATAGCGGCCAGCCTCGACGGGCTCGACACGCCCTTTGGCTGGCTCGACGCCACCGTCTTCTTCTCCCACCAGACCCACGACATCTATCGCAACGACGTCGTCTACCAGGGAGACGAATATTTCGGCGCGCCGGTCACCTGCGAGGCCGACAGCGACTGCCCCTATGGCTACAAATGCGAGGAGTACGGCGTCTGCGCCACCTCGACGGTCTTCGACCAGGGCAACCCGGGCAAGAAGTTTCAGTTCCACACCTACCAGGATGCTTTTTCCGAAGTGATGGGTGGGGCGAACGTCGCCTTCTATTTCAATGAGCGCAGCCACGTGGGGATGACGGTCTACCGCTCCCACCTGCAGTTTGAGCTGCCAGCGGAGTCGCAGCCGCGTTTTTCGCCCGGGGCCAAGTACCCCCGGCGCCAGGACTTCGGCGCCGCCAGCATCGACGGCGCCCTCGGGTTTGAGGAGATCAACCTGGAGCTCACCGCGGAGATCGGCCTAACCCACCGGGGCAACCCAGCCGGGGTCGGGGAGGTGATCTACAACCCGCTCGACTGGCTCGAACTCACCGCCGGTTTCCGTTGGTACAGCCGCGACTACGACAACCCGCACAGCCGCAGCGACTCGGCGGCCACCGAGACCATGGGCTCGCGGCGGCGCAACGAGCAGGGCGGGATCCTCCAAGTCGTGGCGCGCCCGATCTCTGACCTCAAACTGACCACCAAACTCGACATCTATGACCGGCGCTACCGGGAGGTCTTCATCGGCACCAGCCTGACCTGGATCGAGGATCCGATCTTTTTCTTACGCCTGCGTCAGCGGGTCTCCTATGAGCTGACTTATTTTGAAGAGATCGGCTTCCAGTTCGACTACGCCAACAATGACTTGGCGGAGAACGGCCGCTCCAACATCTGTGAGCATCGGGAGGTCTCCCCAGGGGTGCCGGAGGAGACCTGCGGAAGCTATACGTCCCCCGGCCTCGACGACAGCGTCTTTGAGGACGCCTTCGAGACCGACGTGGCCACCCGCTTCCCGGGCCGTGGCGAGAAGCTGCGCTTCCAGTTCTCCACCACCACCACGCGGTTGTTCGACGTCCGCCTCAGCCTCAAGTTCGTGTTTGCCCTGGTCGACGTCAAGAGCCGGAACGGCTTCGCCCTCGAGGAGTACATCCGCTTTGCCGCCAGCCGCAAACTCTGGGAGGGGGGACGGGCCTGGGGGGCGATCAAGTACTGGCCCGAGATGGCGCCTGGCAATAGCGAGGACGATTTGATGGGCTACGCCGGCCTCAGCCAGCGCCTGTGGGACAGCCTCCTCTACCTCCAGGGGGTCTACGGCATCAAGGGCTCGTGGCGGGCGAACGCCGCCGGTGTATACGACCTGGACATTCGCCACTACATGGCGATTCAGCTCGAGTCGCGCTTCTAGCTCATTCCGGCGGCAAGGGCGCCACGGAGATGGCGTCGAAGTGCGCCACGCTGAGATCGTCGTAGGCGATCAGTTTGACCCATAGCTGGTTCACCGGCTGGGTCGGTATGAAGTCGACGCTCTTTTCGCCCCATTGGCCCAGGTCCCCCGCCTCAACGAGGAGCCAGACGTACTCCTGGCTGGTGTCGATGTGACGCGCCAAGATTTCGACGCCGACCTCGGCGTTGGCGCCCAGGCTGGTCGGGTTGACCCAGTAGGAGAGGCGGAAGCCGGTGCCGGTCGGAGGGGTGCGCACCACCAACTGTTTGAGGCTAACGTTGTCGGCTCCGTCGTTCTCGAGCCGTAGGGCCCAGGCGCCGTCGATGCCCCCGGCGGTGAGCTCGATCCCGTCGATGCCACTCAGGATCCAGTCCTGCGGCCCCCCGTTGGTATCGACCTCCTCAAAGGATGGGTTGGCGAGGATGTTGCCGCAGTCCAGGTCGCAGCTCGAGCCGTCCTCCCCGGCGTCGCAAAAGCCGTTGCCGCAGCGGTTGACCACGAGCGTGATGAAGGCCTCCGGGTTGATGATCTCTGGGCTGGTGGAGAGGTTCGGGTTGCCGGTGGCCGAGGTCACCTGGGCGACGAGGGGGTGGGTTCCCAGGGCCAGGGGAACCGTCAGGCTCGCCGCCCCGGCCAGGACCGTGGTGGTGTTGAGGACCTCGCCGGAGCCCGTGCCGTCAGGTGCGGCCAACACCTCGAGGGTTTGTCCATTGGCGCCGAGAACCTCGAGCAGGAGGGTAGGGTTGCCCAGGCCGAGCTCGGCCGCGGTGAGGATCAGATCCTCGTCCAGATCCTCGGCAACCGAGATCTGCTCGATCCGTGGGGGAGCGGAGTCAGCGGTGACCATCAGCTCCTCGGACACGCTGAGCACGCCGTCCGCGGCGAGGATCTCCACGTGCAGGGCGTGGAAGTCGTCCTCCAGGCTCACCGGGTCGAGTCCAGTGGTTTCGGCGGTGAGGCTCTGCTCGATGATGATGAAGCCCTCCCCTGGGCATGGCAGGCCGTCGGTGGGCCGGCGGTCGGAACAGATAAAGAGCGTTCCGTCGCGTACCTCATCCGCCTCCACCGTGGCCTGGATCTGGATGCCGGGGGTTTCCGGGGCGCGGTCGTTCAGCAAGTTCCAGACGCTCGGGTCGACGATCAGGGTGACGCCAAAGGGCGGCGGTCGATCATCGGAGTCGCCGAGGGTCTCGCCGCCGTAGACCGTGGCCGGCCGGCAACCAGCGGCCAACAGGCAAAACACGATGATGGCATTCCGTCCGCGCAAGAGCTCACCCCGAGGGCTTTCTCCAATCGATTATAGCCGATTCAGCGCCGGGCGGCGCGAATTGGGCAACCCCAACCCCCGCGGTTAGCGTGCCGCGGGTGGCGCTGCGTCGCGACCCTCATGGACCGCCACCACCGCGCTGCCGCGCAGCCAGGCCTCGCGGGTGCCGAACCAGGCGACCTGCACCGGAGCGCCGTCCTCCTGATCTTCGATCCATAGCCGGGGCTCGCCCATGGCAGCCACCATCTCCGGGAGGGTCATGCCCGCGACCAGATCCTTGTGCTCGATCGCCACCCGCACCGTGGGCCGGCGTTCCCCGAGCCAGGCCCGCACCTCACCCTCGGGGGAGAGTAGCCGCGCGATCTCCCGCTCGACCTCGGCCTCGGTCTCGAGGTCCCGGGGGAGCAGCAGGACCCAGTCACGCCGTCCATGGGGCAGGCGCACGGTGTCGTCCACCGGCTTGAGATAGACCCAGGGATTGTAGCGGGGGGTGGTCAACATGCGCCGGGCGAGCCCGAGCACGTCCGGGAACTCGACGCGGTGAATTCGGAAGCGTGTGCCGGCACGCACGACCCCGCGTTGGTTCTGCGGATGGATCGGCTTGCCGTTGAAGCCGACCAGGTGGTGGACGTGGGCAAAGGCGTGGGGGGAGAGCAGCCAGCGGGTGTTGTCCTCGTAGAGGTCACCGTAGAAGCAGGACTGCCGTAGCTCCACGATCTGGCCGGTCCAACGCTGTTGGACACCGGCGCGGACCACACTGGGGAGGGCGGTTTGGCTCGCGCAGCCAGTGGCGGCCAGGGCGAGCAGAGCGAGGGAGCACGCGGGGCGCATCATGGCGTCAGGGTACGACACTGTCATC
>JAUUZB010000028.1 GCA_030590185.1 Deltaproteobacteria bacterium | reverse complement strand
GTAGGCCCGGGATCCGCTCAGGGCCAGGTCGCTGCCGTTCAGCGGCCCAAGGCTGGCCAGCCGCTTGGGATCGGTCACCAGGCTCGCGTCGTAGACCCGCAACTCTGCCTGGGTCGTGCCGGCGTTGCGCATCACGAGGTAGATCAGGTCACCGCTGGCGGCAACGCTGGAGAACTGCCGTTCCGGCTCGTGTTTGAGGAGGAAGGGGCGGGGGAGATCCGGCGCCGCCTCCTGCTCGGGCGCGAGCGATGCCGCGGGGTCGGCCTTTTGGCAGCCGGCTGTGGTGATGGCGAGGATGGTCGTGACGGCGATGGTCAGGTGCGGGCTGCGCAGCATGGTTCTCCCTTGTCGTGGGCAAACGTCCTTCTCCCGTCGGTGTAGCTGTCCGGCGCGGGCCGGGCAACGGTTCGGTGCGTGTTCGCCTGTGGCACACCGAGACTGCATGGGATATGAAGAGCACTGCCCGAGGATTTCGAGTTATGGGCGAACCACCGGCCAAGGGGAGGAAAGGTAGCGCGCCCCGGCGTGGGGAGGCGGCCGTGATCCCCGGGGAGCTGGCCGTGGAATGTCTGATCCACGAGTTGCGCCAGCCGATGCTCGGCTTGCGCGCCAGCCTGGGCTTTCTGAGCCGAGAGATCGGTCCCGAGATCCAGGCGAACGAGGACTGGCAAATCGTGCTCGCCCAGCTGACCCGCATGGAGGAGCTGTTCGGCACCTACCGGGAGGTGCTCGGTCAGGATACGCCTGAGCCAGTCACCTTTGACGCCGGGGTGGTCGCGGAGCGGGCGGTGGCCCTGCTTGCCCATCGCGTGCGCAGCCTGGCCGGCGGCTTCACCCTCTCGGTGGCCGACGACCTGTGGAGCGTGCATGGCTCACCGAATGCGCTGCTGCACGGCCTGCTCAACTTGCTGAAGAACGCCCTCGAGGCCCTGGTGATGCGGCCCGAGAGCGGCAGGGTCGCGGTGCGGCTCTACAACGGACCGGCGGGCCAGGTTGAGATACGGATGAGCAACGACGGGCCGGCGGTACCGCCGGAGGACCGCGAGCGGATCTTCGAGCCCCGGGTGTCGACCAAGGCGCAGGCGGGTGGCGGCCTCGGTCTGTTCGTGGCGCGGACAGCGCTGGCCCGTTATGGCGCGTCGCTCGAGGTGGTGCCCGACGACGATCCCCAGCGCCTCGATTGGGCCGGTACGGAGCTCGCCATCCGGCTACCCTCGCCCCCCGCCGACGAGGCGAAGGCCCGCGCCGACCTTCTCGCCCGGGTCACGGCCAAGCGGCGGGCGCTCGCGGTCGACGATGAGGAGACCGTGCTAGCGGTGGTTGAGATGGCGCTCACGGGGCGCGGCTTTGACGTGGTGACCGCCAGCGCGGCCAGTCAGGGGTTGGCCTTGTTGCACGCCGAGCGCTTCGACGTGCTGATCGTCGACAAGAACCTGGCCGGTGCCTCGGGGGTCGAGGTGGCCGTGGCGGCGCGGGCGAGCGATCCCCTTCTGGCGATCCTGATGATCACTGCCTACGCCTCTGCCGATTCGGCCGACGATCTGCTCGAGGCGGACATTGACGACTACCTGCGCAAGCCCTTCGAGATCCAGGAATTGGTCGACGCCGTGGAGACGGCGATCGTGCGGCGGCGCACCCAGGCGATCGCCTTGCCCAAGTCGGTCGCACCGTCGGCACGGGCGGCCACCCTGGTGGTGTCCGGGGATGCCATTGACCGCGGAGCCCTGGCCACGGTGCTGGAGGATATCGGGTACACCTGTCGCTACTTCGACGATCTGCGCACCGCCCTGGAGCACGATCCAGAGGCAGGACTGTTGGTGGTGAGTGATGCCCACTTCAGTCACGGGGATCGCCAGCTTCTCGTCGAGCGCCGCAAGGACTTTCCACAGGGCCGGGTGATCATCCTCACCGCGAACCGCGGGGTGGACGTGCGGGTTGGTGCCATCCTGGTGGGCGCTCGGTTGGTGCTCTCGCTGCCGCTGCCCGAACGGATCGAGCTAGTGCAGACTCTGCGGGAGGCGGTGGGCCGCCCGTAGGTTAGCCGGGCAGCGGATTGCGTCATGGGGGAATTCCCAACCAACATCGATCACCTCCTTCGGGCCGCTCAGGATTTGGAGGAGAATGCGTTTTGTAGCCGCTACCCAACCCCGTACCTGCTGGTCGAGATCCTGGCTGGGGAGCAGAGGGTCGAGAAGAGTGCGTGGTCGCTCGAAACCGTGCACCTCGCCCCGTCGAGTGGGGCCGGGGGCGCCGGGGCTACAGGAACGGGGCGGCGTCCCGCTGGCGTGCCGGGGATGGCCTTTGCGGTGCGCAAGGAGGGGGTGGACAAGGCGAATCTAGTGACCATCGGTCGGACCAGGACGTCAGACATCTGCCTGGACAGCAAGGTGATCTCCAAGCTCCACGCCTATTTCTCCCGCGATCCCATTTCCGAAGGCTACACCGTGACCGACGCAGGTTCCGCCAATGGCACGGTGCTCGGCGGCCGCCGGTTGGCGCAGGGCGAGGCGATGACGTTGCGCGGCGGCGAGGAGATTCTGTTCGCCGGGCATTACCGGGCGCTCTTTCTCTTACCGGAGCAGCTCTACGTCTTCTTGCGGGAGCTGGTGGGCAACGGCTAGCGGGGCGCGCGCAGGGTTACCAGGGTGATCTCGGAGGTGCTGCCGAGGCGCATGGGTGGGCCCCAGAACCCGGTCCCTTCGCTGATGTAAATCTGGGTGCCGCGCCGTTCGTGCAGGCCGCGAACGTAGGGCTGCTGCAAGTAGACCAGGTATCCCCACGGCCAGATCTGGCCGCCGTGGGTGTGTCCGGCGAGCACCAGGCCCACGCCGTGATCGGCCGCCGCGTCGATGATCCGGGGTTGGTGCGCGAGCAGGACCGACGCCCGCTGTGGGTCGTGGCCTGCCATGGCGCGCGCCACATCGGGACCGTGACCGGGCGCCATCCGGGCGCCATCGTGGTCGTCGACCCCGGCGAGGTCGATGACCGCGTCTCCCCGGTGGATTTCGACCCGCTCGTTGCGCAGCACGCGGATACCGATCTCGGCGATGCCGTTGAGCCAGCCGTCGAGGTCGATGAAGTACTCGTGGTTGCCGGTGACGAAAAACTGACCATGGGGTGCCCGCAGCTCACCGAGCATCGCCATCTCGCTGGTTAGCTGTCCTGGGGTGGCGTCGGCGAGGTCGCCGGTGATGGCGATCAGATCGGGGGCGAGGCCGTTGGTGCGGTCGACGACCTGGCGCAGCCACGCCCCCTGGCGCATGGCGCCGAGGTGCAGGTCGGTGAGCTGAACGATCCGGAAGCCGTCAAAGGCGGCCGGCAGGTGGGGCAGGATGATCTCGATCGGCTTGACCGTGACCTGACCGAGGCCGCGCCACACCGCAATCGCCGCCGCGACGCCGACCGTGCCTGCGGTGGCGCCGGCGATCAGGCGCCCCATGAACACCCGTCGGCCTGGGTCGAGCATCTCCGCTCCGTGGCCCGTCGCCCAGCTCGTCAACCAGACCACCAGGCGCACCAGGTCGATGCCGACCAGCACGAAGAACAGCATCATCATGGTGCCGAGCCAGATGTAGATCGGGTAGAGCAGAAATCGGCCATGGGAGATGTCCAGGACCCGGCCGATCACAAAGGAGAGCGGGAAGCAGAGCACCAGCACCACCACCACCACCATGCCGACCGTACGCCACGGCGGCGGCAGCTCCGCTGCGACCACCAGGCGGCGGTAGAGGTAGTAGTGGACGCTGCCCAGCACGAGCAGACCAAAGGTGAGGAACAGCAAGAAGAGCAGCCAGCGCGGCATGGGCGGCTCTGGGGGAACGGATTAGGCGGCGCGCGGGCGCTGGGAGCCAACGGCGGGCGTCTCGGTGCGCGTCACTAAACGCGCTGGAAGCTGGAACAACTTCGCCGCCTGGAGGCGTCCAAAGATGCGGGCCCAGGGGGTGAGCGCCACGTAGAGCATGGCGATGCCCAGGCTGTAGATCAGGAACAAGGGCGACCCGCCCGCGAACAGGCTCGCCAGCACACCGCAGCCGAGCGCGCCCACCAGGCGCACCGGCAGCGCATCCGGTTTTTTGCGCCGGTGCCAGTCCTCAGCAAAGAGGAAGGCGGCGACCGGGGCGGCGGCAAGCCAGGTGATGGCGAGGTTGAAGATGGGGTGCACCGGTACGACCCATTCGGCCAGCGCCCACCCGGACCAGGCCGCGGCGTGCACCGCGATGGCGCCAGCGGGGATGGCGAGGGCGTGGTACCAGTAGCGCAGCTCGCGGCGATCGAGGAAGGACCAGAGCGCCACGTGGGCGAAGGTCATGGCCGCCGCAGCGAGGGGCAACGCCGGTGAGACGCCGAACAGGCCCGGGCTCTGCCATTGCCAGGCGCCGAGCATGGCGCCGAGCGGGCCGATGATCGCCACGTCCACCAGCACGATGCCAGCGGCCAGCCAAGGCAGCAGGCCGCTGTGCCGGGGCACCAAGGCGCGCGCCAACTCCCAACCGGAGAGGGTGACCAACGCCCAGGCCGCCGGGATGACCGCCGGGACAGCGTCGGCCCACCAGGTCCACTGTGCGGCGTAGGTGTGGTTGGCGTAGAAACGGATGGCCAGCTCCTCGGCGATCCAGGCCGTTGTGGCGAGGCTCAACAGTTGGAGCAGCAGGCGACCCAAGGATGCCCCGCGGCGGACGCGGATGAGCAGGAAGGCTCCGAGCAGGAGGACGAGGCTGATTTCAATGAGAGGCATCGGTCTTGCGGCTCCGCCGTCTGGACGTACCTGGGTTCCCCGGTTGTTACCCCAACCGGGGCTTTGGCTCAAATTTTGGTGCGGGTTCTGAGTGGGGCTGAGAGGGGTTGTGGGGCGCTCCTCCGGCGGGTGGGTTTGGCGCGCGGGCCACGCGCTTGGTTGGCCGATACCGCTTGAGTGCGCCCGCGTCTCATCGGAGAATGGCGGGGTATTTTGGGGCAGTCGAGCTTTGGAGACAAAATGATTCGTTCACTCTTCGCGGTATTCGCTCTCGCGCTCGGTGGGCTCTTGGTGGGTTGTGGGGGCGGCGCCTGTAGTGAGCTCGCGGCGCAATGCGCGGCCTGTTCAGACACGGGGCTCGAGGCCGCCTGCGAGGCGATTGTCGATACTTCTGAGCTGCTCATCGTGGGCGGAGACGAAGCCTGTCAGTCCTATGTTGACAACGGCACCTTCGAGGATTGCTGATCGGGCTGCCCCGTGCCGAGGTGGAGTGGGCGACGGTGCCGGAGAGCAGGCGCTCGACAATGCGCAGGAAGTCAGAGTCATCTCACTATTGATTTTCAAAATCACCGAGTAGCCAGTCTGCGTGCTCAGCGACCAAGGCCCTTGCCCGCACACCAATCTCGCCCCGCAGCCGTCCCGTCGCAGCTTCTGCGATATGGACCCAATTCGCCTCGGCCGCCAGGTGGGGGTTCTTCTCGTAGCGTTGTACGAGTCGGTTCAGACTACCGTAGTAGATTGGCTCCCCTACACGGACGAGTTTAGAACCGCGGTGATGGAAATGGGGAGAGCCGCATGAAGGCCAAAAGCCGCGTGAGGTAGCGCCAGATGCGGGGCCCTCACTCTTTCTTGGGAACAGCCTGTTTGGCCGTTCGTTTCTTCTTGGCTTTCTCAGTTGCACGCGCCTCCCGCTTCGCTGCCTTTTTCTCTTCTCGCTCTCGGCGCTTGTGGTCTTTGCTCGGTGTGACGGACATCTCGTTTTACCTTACCTTCTCGATTTCTCGTTCTTGTTTGGGGCGCGCTGGCTCCCGAGGACGGACGAATCTAGAACCGCTGTCTTGGAGATGGCGGCATAGCTCGCGGCCCATGGATCCATTGGCGGGCATTGTTCGATGGCGAACGTACCCGCTGCAGCGCCGACGTATTCCGTTGTGAGCTCTGTGGCTCGATGAATGTTCAACATGTGATGTGGGTCGGAGGTAGCTACTCGCTATCGTCATCGAGCAGGGCGCCCAATAGGGGTAGCACGAGGCGGTCCTTGGCTCGCCCGGTTGATGCCTTGATCGTGATGAGGGTCTCCAGATCGACCACGCGGATTTCGCGATCCCCGTCGGTCAGCACGATTGAATGGGGTAGGAGATCATCGAAGCCGCGACCATCATGCAGTCGGCAGAGTGGGTCCAAGGGGCCCAACGAAGTTGAAAGGTTGAGCTGGCCGTCGCCGGCGAGCGCGTCGCGCGCAGGCCGGATCACCCGGCCCGCAAGATCCCGGTGCATCGCGTCGAGCTGCTCGAGAACGAGCGCCAGCCGCTCGACGTTTTGTGGCGTGCGTTGGTGGACGATGTCGAGGTCGAGCGTGGTTGTGGGCGCGCCGTGCAATACCGCCGCCGCACCCCCAACGACGATGAACTCGACGTTGCCGGCGAGCAAAGCGTCGATCAGAGCCGCTAGGTCAGCCTGCTGCGGGTGGGACACGACGGAACCGATCGAGGGTGCGTGTGGCGTTCGAGCAGGCGCGTAGGCGGTCCATTGGGGAGAGGCTCTTGGACCACTGGAGCAGAGACCGATCCACTTCGAGTCGAGCTTGGCGCAGCTCGGGATCAGAGACGAGGTCTTCGAATCGGGCTTTGTGAATTGCGGTGTCCACGATGGCTACGACAATTGTGCGCCGCGGCGGAGTGTATTGCAAAGGGATGTTGCGCGTGCGGCGCCCAGGTCAACGCCCACGATTGTCGGCGAACCTTAGGTGTTGGCTCCCGAGGACGGACTCGAACCGCCGACCTAGTGGTTAACAGCCACCCGCTCTACCAACTGAGCTACTCGGGACCAGACTCCACGGGCCGTTACCAACCCGCGAGAGCGAACCCCTTTAAGGCGAAACGCGGACTTCGTCAAGACCCCGAGGCCGGCCACGGCTCGGCGGTGACCCCGGGCATGGAGAGGTCAAACTCCGGCTCCGCCGGCCATTTCTCCCCGCTGCTCTTGACCGGCATCTCCAACGCCCGCTCGAGCATCAGCAAGAAATCGTGGCGGTGCACCAACACCGCGCCGAGATCCAGGGTGTGCTGGTTGAGCACCTGGGCGTCGATCAGCAACACCCCGAGGCGGTGCAGCTGTTCGACCAAATACGCAAAGGCCACCTTGGAGGCGTTGGAGACGCGATGGAACATGGACTCCCCGGCGAACATGCCGCCGATCTGCACGCCGTAGAGGCCGCCGACGAGCTGCTCCCCCTGCCAGACTTCGATACTGTGGGCCCAGCCCGCGGCGTTGAACTCCACATAGGCCCGTACGAAGTCGGCGGAGATCCACTCGCCTTCGTCGCGGTGGGCGTCGGAGCAGGCCTGGATCACCTCGCCAAAGGCGGTGTCAAAGGTGACCCGGAAACCGGCCCGGCGCATCATCTTGCCGATCTTGCGCGGCAACTGGATGTAGGGGCGCAAGAAGACGGCGCGCGGCTCCGGCGAGTACCAACGCACCGGGTCCGACGACCAGGGGAAGATTCCCCGGGAGTAAGCCTCGAACAGCAGCTCGGTGCTCAAGCCCGGGGTGCGCGCCACCAAACCTTGGCGGTCCGCGGTCTCGGGGTCGGGAAAATGCCTGCGGCGGAGCATCGATCTCAACGATACCGAGGCCTGCCCGTCGCGCCAACCTATCCCGCGTTCGGGTCGAGCTGCAGGACCTCGATGTTGCAGCTGCGCAGGATCTCGATCGAGTCGCGCAGGCGGTAGTCCTGGCAATAGTAGACCCGCTGCACGTTCCCGAGGTTGATCAGGCGCTTGGCGCAGGCCACGCAGGGCAGGTGGGTCACGAAGACCAGCTTCTCGACCGTCCGGGGTGAGTCGCAGTTGATCACCGCGTTCTCCTCCGAGTGCAGGCAGCCGCAATTGCCCGGCTCCTCGCGGTCGCAGCGGTTCGGTAGACCGGTGGCGTTGCCGTTGTAGCCGACCGCCAACACCTTGCGGAAATCGGTGCTGGTGATCACCGTGCCCACCTTTAGACGAAGGCAGGTCGAGCGCTGGGCCAGGGCGAGGGCCAGGCGCATGTAGATCTGTTGGAAGCTGGGACGCTCTTCGGCCATGCATCCCCTTACCAAATATCCCGCGGCACAACGAAGCACCCCGGCCGACGACCGATGATCCCCCAACCCTTGTGTGATAGTGCGACCCCCGAGATGGCAGACGACCGCGCCCTGATGCAGCTCGCCCTCGATGAGGCGGCCAAGGCCCGCGGGCGCACCAGCCCTAATCCGATGGTCGGCTGCGTGATCGCCAAGAACGGTCGGTTGATCGCCAAGGGGCACCACCGGCGCGCTGGACTCGCCCACGCCGAACGGGTCGCCCTGCGTCGCGCCGGGCGTCGGGCCCGTGGCGCGGATCTCTACGTCAATCTCGAGCCCTGTGACCACCAGGGCCGCACGGCGCCCTGCACCGACGCGCTGATCGCCGCCGGCATCGGCCGGGTGTTCGTGGCGACCCGCGACCCGAATCCGCTGGTCAACGGCCGGGGTATCAAACGCCTGCGCCGGGCTGGGCTCCGGGTCGAGACCGGGCTGCTCGCCAAGGAGGCCCGACGCCTCAACGAGACCTTCACCCACGCCATCGTGGCGGCGCGTCCCTTTGTGGTGGCAAAGCTCGCCCAGAGTCTGGACGGCAGGGTGGCCACCCGCAGCGGTGCGTCCCAATGGATCACCGGCCCCAAGGCCCGCCGCGCCGGGCACCGCTTGCGCAACGAGCTCGACGCCATCCTGGTTGGGGTGGGCACCGTGCTCGCCGACGACCCGCAGCTCACCTGCCGTCTGCGCGGTGGTCGCGATCCGGTGCGCGTCGTGCTCGACACCCGCGCCCGCACCTCCACCCACGCCAAGCTGATTGCCGCCACGGCCAGCTCCAAGGCCAAGACGATCATCCTGGTGGGGGAGGGCGCCCCGGCGCAACGCCGCGAGGTTCTGCGCGCCGCCGGCGCTGAGGTGATCACCTGCGCCACTCTCAGCGACGGCCGCATCGATCTGTCCGACGCCCTAACGCGGCTCTACCGCCACGACCGCCTGCTCTCGCTGTTGGTCGAGGGCGGACCGCGGGTGCTCGGCAGCTTTTTCGACGCCGGGCTGGTCGACAAGGTTCACGCCTTCATCGCGCCGTTGATCATCGGTGGCGAAGGGGCGCTCAGCTCGGTCGGCGCCACGGGCGTGGCGGCGCTCGAGGACGCCATGCGGCTCGTTGAGGTCGAGACCGTGCAGCTCGGTCGCGACCTGCACCTGACCGGCTACCCGGCCCGACGCGCCCGTTGAGCTCGCCGGTTTTTTGACCCTTCGATCCCCGGATGCCACCCTTCGCTCGAGCCTGGTGGTGCGCGCCGCAGCCATAGATCGCTCGGAGGAAACGATGACCGAACAAGCCAAGAATCGCCGCAAGTCCGCCCGCGCTGCCCTGTTCATGCTCGTCCGCACCAAGCTCGGGCCGGTCTGGGCCTTTGACATCAGCATGGGCGGGATGAAGGTCTATACCCGCGACTTCATCGACATCGGCACCTTTCTCGATCTCGAGTTCAACCTGCCCGGTGAAAGCGATCAGTATCGGGTTGGCGCCCAGGTCACCGACATGGCCGAAGCCAAGGGCGGGGGCCTCTCCCTCGGGCTGCGTTTCTGCCGACCCAACCCGAAGCTCACCATGGACCTCTACCGCTTCCTCGACGGTCGCCGCGCCACCTGGGACGAGACGGTGATCAACGCCGTGCCGCCGCCTAGCCCGTGGCTCGAGAACCCCCGCCCCTTTGAGGGGCTCCTGCTCGAGGCCTTCGCCGCCCTGCGCCTCAAGGAGGTCAACCGCTCCGGGTTCGTGCGCCGTGGCCCGAGCCGTGACCTGCTCACCCTCAGCCGTGTCCTCGGCAAAGAGGGTAAGCGCTCGGCTTCGGTCGAGAGAGCTGATCGGCACGCCGCCGCCGCCATCGCGGCCTGAGCCGAGCGTCCGAGCCCCCCCCGCCTCCGGCCCTTGTGCTGCCCAGCGCCGGGCACTAGCTTGGTGACGACCCGCTGGCCCGAGGAGCCCGTATGCCCCAAGACAGACGTCCGCTCCCCAACAACTTCATCGGCGACACCTTTCGGGGGTTGACCTATCCCCTCGAGGCGCTGGGCTTCATCTCCAAGAACAAACTCTGGCCGCTCACCCTGGTGGCGATCGCGATCAACTTCGTGTTGTTGATGATCCTGATCGTCCTCTCCGTGTATTTACTGGTGCCCTGGCTCACCGATCTAGACACCTGGCTGATGTCCGCCTCCGACACCGGCTGGATCCAATCCCTGCTCGGGGCGTTGAGCTGGTTGAACTGGGCGATCGTGATCCTGATCAGCATCGCGCTCAACGCCGTCGTTCTGTTGTTGATCGGTCAGGCGGTGGCGAGCCCGTTCCTCGATACCCTGTCGGAGAAGACCGAGGCGTTGATCATCGGCCGCGAGGCCCCCGCCTTCAGCGTCGGCGGCACGGTGCGGAGCATCGTTATGGCGGTCTCCGACCTGGTCTGGAGCGTGGTCCTGCTGGTGGCGGTCAACCTGCCGATCATATTGATTGGCGTGCTGATCCCGTTTGTCGGCACCGCCATCGGTGCCGTGGCGAGCTTCAGCTTCTCCGCCCTGCTGCTCTCCCAGGAGTTCATGACCATGCCCCTGGCCCGGCAACTGGTGCCGTTTCGCAAGCGCTTCGGTCAGGTGTGGCGCAACAAGTGGCTGGCCTTGGGCTTCGGCGTCTCGGCCATGGGCATCATGATGGTGCCCGGCCTCAACATCGTGCTGTTGCCGCTCGCCGCCTGCGGCGGGACCCTCGCCTACTGTGACCTGGAGGCCGCCGGACGGATCAAAACGCCGGAGAAGAAGGCATTCCCGTGAGTAGGGGAGAGATCTGCGCGGGCGGAGACTAGAGACTCGGGCCGGCGCCTCAGCGCTTCTTCTTGCCCAGCCCGGCGCGCCGGTAGGCTGCGGTCACCAGGGCGGAGACCCGCTTGGTCACCTTGGCCTTGCCGAGCCGCTCAAATTCCCAGGCTAGATTGGCCTTGAGCCGCGCCTCGGCCTCTTTTTTCGGGACGCCGAGCTCCGCCAGCAGGAAGGCCCGCTTGTCGATCTCATCCTCGTGGGTGGCGAGGGTGTTCTTGGCGGTACTGCGCACCGTGGTGCCAATCCAATCAAATTCCTCTTCGATCGCGATCATTCACTTCTCCAGAAATCAGAGCACCATATCGATGCCGTGGCTGGTGTCGAGTTGCGCAACTTCGAGCGCTGCCTTGTCGCTGTGCAGGGTGAAGCGGTCGCCGCAGCGTGGGTCCACCGTTAGGGTGAGCTCGGCGAGCTTGCTGTTGAGACAATGGGCCGGCGGGCCGCGGGGGTTGGCGTAGACCAGGCCGACCGTGTCGGCGGACTTGCCGACCAGCACTCCACAGATCCGCCCCTCCGGCCCGTGCATCTCGAAGTGCCAACTGGTGGGGGTGACCTCGCCGCCGCCGCCACGTAGATTTTTCCACGTGTCAAAACGATACACACGGCTGCCGCGTACGAGCCTCGCCATGGACACGGTGCGTGGCAAGCCGGCGAGCCGGGTCCGGGCGTTGAAACCCTCGAAGAAGGTTCGGGTGGCGGCCTCCGGCTCCTCAAAGGCGTTGCAGTGGCTCCAGGCGTAGCGCTCGGTGTGGCGGCGGCCCCAGTTGTGACCCTGCATGCCGCGCCAGCCGCCGATCTCGATGACCTCCCGCTCGCCCGCTTGTCCCGGCGCGGGGCGGATCTCCACTCTGCCGGTCACCTCGGCGCACGGGTGGGGGCTGACGATCTTGGTGCCGGCGAGCCGGCTGCGGTAGATCCAGTCGGCTGGAAAGTGGCGGTAGGGCCCGAGCTCGTCGGTCAGCTGGAGGTCCCAGGAGATGGAGAAATCGTCGGCGGTCACCACGCCCTTGGTGTGGGCGCCGCCCACCCCGTCCTCGGCGACGCAGGAGCCGATCGCCACCCCGCGGCGGGAACCATCGACGTGCACATCGTCCAGGTCCCAGCGGTTCTTGGCCGCCCGGTGGACCCCTTTATCGGCGTCGAAGAGGATGGCCCAAGTCTCCCCACAACGCTCCCGGGCCCCGCCGAACAGGGTCAGGCGCACCCACAGGGCCCGCCGCCGTCCTGGATCGTTCGCCTTGAAGAAGAAGCTCTCGACGTGGTCATCCTGGCCGAGGGGATCGAACACCGGCCGGTTGTGCCAGTCGG
>JAUUZB010000086.1 GCA_030590185.1 Deltaproteobacteria bacterium | reverse complement strand
CCTTATCGAGGGCTACCTGGATCGGCTCGAGGTCCTCGCCCCGCAACATCTTGCCGAGATGACCGAGCTGCCGGCGTCTTGCCCCGTGGCTCTTGATGGTGCGCAAGGAGGCCGTGACCTCGTGGATGTCCGGCGACAACGGGATCCGCTCGAGGGCCTTTGGGGGCAACGCCGCCAACTCCGCCCCTAGGGCGACGATGGCCTTGGCATCGCGCTTGATCTGGGAGCGGCTCTTCTTGTCGGCCGGCTCGGCGTCGCTACCTGTGTGACTATCCCTGTCGCGCATGGGCCCCTATGCCAGCCCGAGGCGCCGTTGTCATCCTGCCGGGACAGGGGTCAGGACAGGGGTCAGGACTACCCACGTGATAGTTAGATCTGGTTGCCAGGACAGGGGTCAAGGACAGGGGTCAGGACTACCCACTTGATAGTTAAGTCAGCTGGAATTGTTGATGATTATGCAAGATCGCGTCCAAAAACCTAAGTGTCAAGTGGGCAGTCCTGACCCCTATGACTCGCGTCCAAAACCCTAAGTGTCAAGTGGGCAGTCCTGACCCCTATGACTATGACTCGGGTTCACACTCCCGGGCAGAACCGCTATGGGGGCCCATCGCCAGTCAAACGACATTGCGCGCCGGGCGCCACCTGCTCGCCGTCGCTTTGCTGTCCGCCTGCTCCGGTAGTCCGGCGCCGACCCCGGCGGCACCAGCCCAACCAACGGCGCCGGCCCACACGCCACCGGCGATCCTGTGCGCCGATCCGAGCCTCGGCCCTGACAGCCTCTGCGCCCCGGGCCTCGCCATGGAGGAGGTGTTGCGCCGTGGCGAGCTCGAGATCCTCTCCTCCGAGCCGACGCCAACCGGCAAATCGGGCGCCTCGGTGCTCCTCCTGCGCGCCCGTGCCGGCGATGGCGAGCCGCTGGTGTTTCGCGCCAAGTGGAAGGCGGCGGCGCCGGGCGGTGAGGAGCTTAATAACTCCCCGCGCCGGGAGCTGGCCGCCTATGCCCTGCAGAAGGTCTTCCTGTCGCCAGCGGAGTACGTGGTGCCGCCCACCGTTGGCCGTTGTTTTCCACGTGCCGTCGCGCCCCCGACCGCGAAGCCCGTGGGGCCGGTATTCCCCGGGGTGGAGTGCGAGTATGGCGTCCTCGCCTATTGGCTCGAGAACGTCGCCCACGAGGGCGCTTATGATTTCGCGCGGCTCGTCTCCGACGATGCCTACCGCCACGCCGCTGGCGATCTCAACATCCTCACCTTTCTCATCGATCACCGCGACTCCCATCGCCGCAACTTCGTGCTGGCGCGCGATCCCGAGCGACCGCGGGTCTTCAGCATCGACAACGGCGTTGCCTTCAGCGGCGCGAAGAACTTCGCAGCCATGCTCGGTGATGATTGGGGGTTCATCCTGGTCATGGCGGTGTCGCGGGCCAAGATCGAGATCCTGCGCGGGCTCGAGGCCTCCGCCTTCGATCACCTCGCCACGGTGGTGCAAGTTGAGATCCACGACGGAGTATTGGTCGAGGTCCCCCCGGGGGACGCCTTCGATGCCGGACGGGGCGTGCGCCAACGCGGCGACGTCATCCAGCTCGGGTTGACCGCTGAGGAGATCGCCGGGATTTGGGAGCGAGTTCGGTTCCTGCTCGAACAGGTGGATACGGGTCAGCTCGGTTTGTATTGAGACAGGGGTCAGGACTAGCGCGACGCAACGATCACCGGGCCATTGCGCCGCGTCTCCACCGCCAGGGTCCCGGTGGCCACGAGCTCATCCGCCGCATGCCGCGCCAAGTCGCGGGTGCAGCGGTCACGCCGAGCAGCCTCACGGGCCAGGATACCGACCACCGCCAGGCTGTTCATGCTCTTGAGGCCGTCGATGGCCGAGCGACGCATGCCACAGGTGGAGCTCGCTTCCCGGTCCAGGACCGCCGCGTAGATGCTGACCCAATCGATCGCAGGCGAATCGGCCCCGACGATTTCCTCGAGACGGGCGATCACCCAGGCCCGTGGGGTGGGGTTGGTGTCCGAGTCACTGGCCAGGCCCGCCAACGGGCGGACTGCCGCGTCACCCAGGAACTCCACCACCAACGAGTCGGCCACCGGCCGGGAGGCGCGGTAGCGATATCCCTGAACGGCGATGCTGGCGATGAATGCGAGGTGGGCATCCGGGGCGGCGCCGGCCCGCAGGAAATCCTCGTAACGCGCCAGGGCCTTGCGCAGCTCCCCGGCCCGGTGGTTGTTGAGCGCCTCGAGGCTGTCGAGGTGGATCTGGCTGAGCTCAAAGAGGCGGTGGCCAGTGATCAGCTCCTCGGGGTTGACGTCGGCGAGACACGCCCGCGCCTCGGCGAGCTCCCCTAGCTCGATCAAACCAAAGACCTGGGCGAGCCGCAGCCGGGCGAGGGCCTCGCGATTGCGATCGTTGACGGCAAAGTCGATCCGGTCAAGGGCCGCGCAGCCGCTGAAGGGGTCCGATACCGCGCCGAGGCGCGCCATCAGGCCAGTCAACTCAACATCGATTTCAGCGCCGGCGGCGTGCAGTGCGGCCAAGCCCTCGGCCGCAGCGACAAAGTCACCCGCTTCGATGGCGGTGCGCACCGAGGCCACGTCACCGCGGTGGGCCATCTGTTGCTGCGTGACGTATCCCGCTCCGACACAGAGCAGCACGGCGGCCGCCGCCGCGCCCACGATCTTGAAACGCCGACGCCGAAGGTAGCGACGCAGCTCGGCGAGCTGGCGACCCATGTAGGGGAGGGTGTCGGGACGGGTTCCGGTCTCGGCGAGCTTGGGTGCCGCTGGGATCGAATAGACCAGCACCGGCTCACTGATCCCCTTGAACTCCTGGAGGCCAACCGCCTTGAGCGGGATCCCGACCTTGTTCATGGTCAGGACCGTCGCCTCGGAGACGTGGATCTCGCCGGCCGGGGTCTGGGACTCGATGCGTGCCGCGATGTTGACCGCGTCACCGAACACGTCGCGGCGCTCGACCCGTACCTCGCCTACGTTGATCGCGATGCGCAGGCGCAGCTGATCCGCTTCCTTGCCGCCGGCGTTGAGCTCCGCGAGGCGGTCCTGGATCGCCATGGCTGCCTGGACCGCAGACGTGGCGGCGTCAAAGACCGACAGGACACCGTCGCCGATCTCCTTGATCACCCGACCGCCGAAATGCTTGACGAGCGGATGCACCACCTCACCGAGCTTCTTGAGCATCTCGGCGTTTTGTTCGTGACTCTGGCTGCTGGTCCTCGCAGTGTAACCGACGAGGTCCGTGAACATGATGGCTTGAACTTCAGTCTTCATAGCCCCTCCAGGCGTTTGCGCGCCCTGTTTGTACGACGGCCGATCCAGGAGTGAAAGTTTTTGGCGGAATTACAGGTAGTTACAGGTGGGATCTCTGCATACATCATTGACACCCAAGCGCGTCGCAGCTAAGCGGAGGACGCGTGAAGAAAGTCATCTTCCTGCTCGGGATCGTCACGGTCGGCTACCTGATCCACGTGTACTGGTCGGTGGGGCAGGACTACATGGCGATCCGGTACGCGGCCCAGGTGCTCGCCAACCGCACCCGCCAGGATGGCATCCGCCACGCCAACATCACCAAGATGCGCGAAGAGGTCGCCGCGGAGACCGGGGTCCAGCTGTACGGCTCCGACGTCCACGTGGTCAACCACAAGAGCGGCGCCGTGGTCGAGGTGAAAGCCAAGCTCAAGGCCCACTTCCCGATCATCAACGAGGATGTCTTCCACGAGGTTGAGATCACCAACAAGGCCAGGGAGCGATGACCGAGCGGACCGTCATGGACGCGGGGCAGATCCAAGCCGCCCTCGAGGAGATGACCGCCGCTGTCTGCGGGCGACCCGGGGACGGCCCCTGGGCCGTGGTCGGCATCCGCCGGGGCGGTGAGAACCTGGCGCGTCGGATGGTGCGCTTGATGGAGAGTCGGCTCGGTACGCCACCACCCCTGGGCATGGTCGACATCACCCTCTACCGCGACGACGGCTTCGGCCCCCACGATTGGCCCACCCTCGGCCAAACCCGAATCGACTTCGACCTCAAGGCCCACACCGTAGTGCTGGTGGACGACGTGCTCTACACCGGCCGGACCGTGCGGGCGGCCCTCGACGCGCTGCTCGACTATGGCCGGCCCCGGGCCCTGCGCCTCGCGGTCCTGGTCGACCGGGGCCTACGGGAGCTCCCGATCCGCTGCGACGCCGTGGTCCTGACCATCGAGACCTCACCCGAGGAGCACGTGGCCTGCGAGATCTCCGAGGATCCCGCCACCAGCGACGCGGTCGTTCTCACCGAGCGCGGCAACGGTGACAGCCAGCCAGCCGGCAAGGGGGCAACCTCGTGAGCCCTGGCTCCTCGGCCCGCCTCCATCTGCTCGGCATCGAGGGCATGGAGGCCGAGGAGATCCACGACCTGCTCGACCTCGCCGAGGGCTTCAAGGAGATCTCCCGCCGGACCATCAAGAAGGTCCCAACCCTGCGCGGCCGAACGGTCCTGAACGCCTTCTTTGAGCCGAGCACGCGCACCCGCACCAGCTTTGAGCTGGCGGGCAAGCGCCTGTCCGCCGACACGATCAACTTCTCGGCCTCCGGCTCCTCGGTCGGCAAGGGCGAATCCCTGATCGACACGGCCCAAACCCTCGATGCCATGCAGCCCGACGCGGTGGTCATCCGCCACGGCGCGAGCGGGGCGCCGCATTTTTTGGCCAACCGCATCAAGGCCCGGGTGATCAACGCCGGCGACGGTCAGCACGAACACCCCACCCAGGCCCTGCTCGATCTAAAAACCATCCGCGACCGCTTCGGCCGTATCGAAAACCTCGATGTCGCCATCGTCGGTGACATTGCCCACTCACGGGTGGCGCGGTCGGACCTGTTGGCCCTCGCCACCTGTGGGGCCAACATCCGGGTGGCCGGTCCCCGCACGCTGCTGCCCAGGGAGCTCACCTCGGCCTTCGACTGCACCCTGTGCGACACCGTGGCCCAGGCCCTCGAGGGGGTGCACGTGGTCATGGCCCTGCGCCTCCAGCAGGAGCGGATGACCTCCGGCCTGCTGCCCTCCCTGCGCGAGTACGCTATCGAGTACGGGATCAACGCCCGCCTGCTCGACACCACCCGACCCGAGGCGATCCTGATGCACCCCGGTCCGGTCAACCGGGGGGTGGAGCTCTCGGCCGACGTGGTCGACGGCCCGCGCAGCGTCATCCTCGACCAGGTGGAGAACGGGGTGGCGGTGCGCTGCGCCGTGCTCTACGCCATCCTGGGAGGAGAGTCGCGGTGAGCCTGCTGGTGAAGAACGGCCGGGTGCTCGACCCGGACTCCCGAACCGATCGAGAGCTCGACATCCGGGTGGCGGAGGGCCGGGTGGTTGAGATCGGCGCCCCGGGCTCGGTCAGCCCAGGGGACGGCAAGGTCATCGACGCCACCACCCTGTGGGTCTTGCCCGGTTTGATCGATCTGCACGTCCACCTGCGCGACCCGGGCCAGGAGTACAAGGAGGACATCGCCTCCGGGTCGGCCGCCGCGGTCTGGGGTGGCTTCACCACCATCGCGGCCATGCCCAACACCGAGCCGGTGATCGATGGCGCGGAGCTCGTCCAGTACGTGGCCCGCCGCGGCCGCGAGGTCGGCCTGTGCCGAGTGCTGCCGGTGGGCGCCGTCACCGTGGGTCAAAAAGGTGCCGTGCTGGCACCGTTTGGCGAGATGCGCCGGGCGGGCGCCGTGGCGGTGAGCGACGACGGTCATCCGGTGGCCAACGCCGGCCTGATGCGCCGAGCCCTCGAGTACAGTCGCGACCACGGCCTGCCGGTGCTGAGCCACGCCGAGGAGCCGACCCTGTCCAAGGGCGGCCAGATGCACGAGGGGGTTGTCTCAACCAAGCTGGGTCTCCCCGGGGTGCCGCGGGTCTCCGAGGACGTGGCCGTTGCCCGGGACCTGGCTCTAGCCGAGTTCACCGGCGGACACCTGCACGTCTGTCACGTCTCCACCGCCGGCGCTGTCGAGGCGATCCGTCAGGCCAAGGGCCGCGGCGTGAAGGTCACGGCCGAGGCCACCCCGCACCATTTCTCCCTCACCCACGAGGCGGTGATCGGCTACGACACCTTCACCAAGATGAGCCCGCCCCTGCGCGAGGAGGCGGATCGCCTCGCGCTGATCGCCGGGTTGCGGGACGGCACCCTCGACGCCATCGCCACGGACCACGCCCCCCACAGCTCCATCGAGAAGGACGTCGACTTCGCCAGCGCCGCCAACGGTGTCATCGGCCTACAGACCGCGCTGCCCGCCAGCCTCGAGCTGCACCGGCGGCACGACATCCCGCTGCTCGATCTGATCGCCCGTCTCACGGTGGGCCCCGCCCGGATCTTCGGCCTGGACGGGGGACGGATCGCCGAGGGGGAGCGGGCCGACCTGATCCTAGTCGATCCCGAGGCCCGCTGGGAGCTGAGCGAGGATCTGGTGGTCAGCAAGAGCCACAACTCGCCATTTCTGGGCCAGCCACTGCAGGGTAGGGTGCAGACCACGGTTTACGCAGGCAAGGTCGTCTACCGCCATGGACAAAGACGCTCGACCTGAATTACCACCGGTGACCCCATATGTTTTACGCCGCCTATGAGAAAATGGTCACCTTCGCCTCTAAGGGACAGCTCGCCGACGAGCTCCCCCTGGCCCGGGAGGAGTATGTTCGCCGGACCGGGGATCTGTTCGAGAGTGACGAGTCCTTCGAGCGGCGGATCAGCAGCTTCCTGGAGTGGTATGTCCTCGACCGCGGCGTCAGCTACGCGGATCATCTCGCCCCGGCCCGGATCTATATCGACTCATTGCGCGATGAGCTCACCACGCCGGAGCACACCGAGCTGCAGCAAATCACCCGCACGGTGCTTTCCCTGTTCGAATACCGTGGCGTGAAAGCTGAAAAGCTACGTGTCAAAGATCTCCTATCAAACGAGAAGCTCGACGTTTTCGAGCGGCGCGCTCCTGCCGGATTGAACGCCGGCGACATCATCGAGGCGCGGCTGGTGCCGGGCACCGAGCGCTCGATGTTCTCGCCGGCCATCGCGGTCCATCCCCCTGGGGCGAAGAAGGCGATCCAAAAAGCTGCCAAGCGGCTGCGCAAGAGCAAGGCGGCCGGCGGTCGAATCGACCTCGTCCACCGGGTGGCGTACCTGGCCAACCGCTGCGAGCGGTACGGGCACGTCGACCCGCGGGAGATCTTCACCGAGCTCGAAACCTGAGCCTCTAGAACGAGTGTAGGTTTTTGTGCGCCGGTTTTTTGACCGGTTAGATCGCACCCCGTAGCCTTCGTTCATCGCGGGCGCCAGAGCCCGCATCATCGGAGGACACGAGCATGACCCGGATCAACCCATCAGGCCGCCTTCACCCGCGCGCCGACCTCAACGTGTACGTCAACAAGATCATCGGCGACGAGCCGCACCTTGCGCGGGTGCGTGACATCTCCCCGAGCGGGGTGTTTCTCTACAAGCTCCTCGAGCCAGAGGTCGAGAGCGACCTGCCGATTGGCCTCGAGATCATGCTGCCCAACTCCCTCGAGATCATCTGGGCGATGGCCAACCCGGCCCGCAACGAGGGTGGGGCAGAGAGCGACGGCATCGCCTATCGCTTCACGCGCATCTCCGAGTCGGACAAGCAGCTGATCCGCGATTACGTCGGGGTGTTCGAGGAAGAACAGGCGGACGTAGCGCAGGCGGCCTGACCGGCCACCGTCGCGCCTACAGTCGATCTCTCCCTGCGTCAGATCGGTTTTGCTCGCCCTGACCCTTGTGGTACGGGGCGGCCATGATCAGCCACGCTCCCGCAAAAAGTTGGCCCCTCGGGTTGGTAGTCGTGCCTGTTGGGCTCCTCGTCGGGTTCCACGCCCTCGCCCAATCGCCCTCCCTCAGTGGGGACCCCGGCATCAGTAACGACCGGGTCGACGCCATCGAAAAAGAGCTGATGGCCGAGATGCCGGAGTTGGCGCCGATCGGAGATCCCAAGCGGGTCGAGCAACTCTGGACCTTCGCCCGCCGCCTGCTCGCCAAGCGCGCCTATTGCCGCGCGGTGAAATACCTCCAGGACATCGAGACTATGACCGGGGAGGCGATCAGCGACAACCAATCTGCATCGGCCCAGGCTTTTTTCATGTGCGCCCGCACCCGCTTCGGCCAAGGGGATGTCGAGGAGTCGGAGAAGATGCTCGCCCGCGCCGAGGGGTTGGTGCGCGACCGCCCCGAGTACCGGGATTTGAAGTTCAAGCTCGCCCTGATCCACGCCAAGCAGCAGATGGAGACCGAGGACATCGAGGCCATGCGCCACTACCTCACCGAGGCGCAGCGACTCGGCGTCGACATGGGCCCGGGCCGGGCTGACAAGCTCGCCGGCTGGGCGATCCCGGTGTTGCAAAATGCGATCAGCGAGATCTCCGCGTGGAGCCACGAGCTGTTGAAGGACGAGACCAAGCACGGGTTGGCGGACGAGGCCTCGAAGCTCTGCATCGAGTTCAACCCCAGGGACAAGATCGCCCGTCAGGTACAGCGCGAGCTCGGCTTGACCAAGGCGGTGGCGCCGGTGGGCATCGGCATCGGCGCCCTGATCCTGGCGATCATCGGTTGGCAGCTCTTCCGGCGCTTCAAGATGCGACGCACCGCCAACGATGAGATCGGCTTGTACGACGACGTTGACGACATGGATGGGCTCGACGACGCGGACGACGTCGATGACGTCGCCGACGACGATCTCTGAGCCCGGCCGGATCAAAGCGGCCGACCGAGGGCTTGCTTCGCGCTCATCTCAGGTCGAGGACCTGAAAACCGTTTTCGTTCGACACGTAGAGGTACGGCCCGACCACCTGAAGGTCGAAGGCCCCGGTGGTGGCTGCGCCGTCCGGCTCGATGACCACCGGCAGTACCGCGAGCGACGGTGAGTCCGGGTCGTCGGTGCAGGGCGTGGTGGGCAGGACCGGGTCGCAATAGGCGGGCAGGGCCAAGACCTTGCCCACGTTGAACAGG
>JAUUZB010001080.1 GCA_030590185.1 Deltaproteobacteria bacterium | reverse complement strand
GCGAAGGCGGCGAGCAGGGGTACGATCCCGAACTGGCGCAAAAGGGCCGCAGCCTCCCCAGCCCAGGTCTCGTGGACCTTGTAGTGGGAAAAGCGGCCGGCGTAGTCGGTCCCGGCCATGGTAACGAGCCTCGGACCGCCGAGTAGGATCAGGGTCGCGAGCGCCCCACCGGCCATGGCGAGCGGGGCAGCGAGGGACCTCCGCATGGCCCCCCAATCACGGTGTCTCGTCGCGACAAGACCGGCAGCCGCCTCGCAGGCCACGACTGCGCAGAAGGCCAAGGACCAGAAGGCGTACCACCGGCGAAAGAACACGAGCACGGCGAGAAGTGCGCCGATGATCACCGCCCGGAGCACGGCGTCCCTGGTCGATGCCGTTGGCGGTCCGAGCCACAGACCGTAGATGACGAAGATCAGGATCAGTCCGCCGATCCCCAGGTAGCCCAGGCCCAAAGGCTGCCACAGTGGGGCGAGGAGACCGATCACAACGAGCCATGTCCACCCAGTTGCAGACTCGGCCGCTCGGTTGCCGCGGATCCCGCCGACGCGCCGCACAGCCCACCACCCGAGGAGCAGGGCGGGGATGGCATAGAGGTTGAGAACCGCCAGGACCCAGGCCACCCGCGAGTCACCCGCCACAGCGAGCACGGGAGCGAGGGGCAGGGAGGGGAGCAGGTTGAGCTCATCCTCAGCCACCGACCGGGCGACGTTGCGCAGCGCCCAGAATGGAGAACCCTTCAGGTCATCGGCCAGACTCGCGGTGAGGGACCAGTAGGCGACATGGTCGGCGGTGTAGAGCGTCTTCTCACGAGCAACGAACGACACCCAGTAGAGGTTGGCGAGGATGACGCCGGCCACGATCACCCCAACTCCGAGGACGCGCCGCAACGGTATTCGAGCACGACTCACTCTGAGATCGTACCGCGGCTCGGGGCAGACAGCGCACCGGTGCGACCACGAGGCCGATCAGAGATCCAGTGAAAGCCCGCCCCGATGGGGCGTGCCGGGCACAACATTGTGCCAGTACTGCGCTGCGGTACCCGGCGGCCCCGCGCACAATGTTGATGCCGGGCAACTCCCGGGGAGCTCGCTGCGGCAGCGATCTCCAGCCCGCGAGGCAGGCCGCCGCTCGCTTGAGCAGCGTGGTCGCAGTCGTTTCAATCATCTGCGCACGACCGCGCTGCTCATGCGACGCTGGGATGCCTCCATCTGGAGGCATCCCAGAAGGCCGGGGCTGGGGACCGGGCCGGCCCAATAGACCGACCTCCGCAGGCGGGACGCCTGCTCCCACAATTCCGGACCCGGGGCCGTTTGTGGCAGCAGCTGTCCCGGTCACCTGACGCTGTCCCTGAAGGCTGCCCCTGCGGGGCATCTTGTATTACACTCCCCGCCATGAGCACCACCACATCAACCCCACTCACCGCAGCGGTTGTGGGCACCGGCCACCTCGGCCGCCACCATGTCCGCATCCTCAGCCAACGTCCGGACATCCGCTTCCTCGGCGCATACGACACCGACCGGGACCAGCTCGCCGCCATCACCTCCGAGCACGGTGTTGCGGCTCTGGAGTCGCCCGATGCCGCTTCTTTAGCCGATCTCGTCGTTGTCGCCACCCCCACGGTGTCCCACCGGGAGGTCGCCGGAGCCCTGCTCGCGTCCGGATGCCACGTGATGGTCGAAAAGCCGATCACCGCGACGGTGGCGGAGGCGCACGAGCTCATCGCGTTGGCCGAGGCCCACGATCGTATCCTCGCGGTCGGGCATGTCGAGTTCCACAATCCGGCGGTTCAGGCCGCCCTCGCCGTCACTGGCGGCGTCCGTTACCTGGAGACCCAGCGGCTCTCCCCATTCACGGCCCGATCGGTTGACATCGACGTGATTCTCGATCTGATGATCCACGATCTCCAGATCACGCTCGCGGTGGCGGGCGAAGCGCCATCGGACATTCGGGCTGTCGGCGTCGACGTGCTCACCGACAAGGTCGACCTGTGCCACGCCTGGGTCGAGTTTCCCTCCGGTCTCGTCGCCAACCTCACCGCCAGCCGGGTCTCCGCCGAGCGCATCCGAAAGCTGCGGCTCTTCGCCAACGAGGGCTACTTCTCGGTGGATTACGCCGAGCAGAGCGTCCAGTCGGCCCGGTTGGTGCGCTCGCAGACCGGCGCCGAGATCCAACCGCGGCTCGTCGAGGTCGAGCGCTGCGAGCCGCTTGCCGCCGAGCTCCAGGCGTTCGTCGCGGCCTGCCGGGGCGAGGAGACTCCACTCGTGGACGGACGCACGGGCGCCGCCGCCCTTGCCGCCGCCATCCAGGTTCGCGAATCGGTGGAGGGACGCCCGTGAGACAATAAACGCAGAGGCGCAAAGAAACGGGAACATGAAATTCTACACCGCGACCGTCGGCTCCCCATGCGGCCCGCTTTTGTGTGTGGTCGACCAATCGGGGGCTGTCACCACCATCGAGTTCGTCGACACCGCCGGGAATCACGGTGTTCGCGAACGTCTCCTGGCCGCGCAACACAAGGTCAGGAAGAACCTCAGGCGCACCCGAAAGGTCCGGCGCCAGCTCGAAAGGTACTTCGCCGGCAAGCTCTTTTCGTTCGACCTCGAGCTCGCACCCGGGGGCAGCACCTTTCAACGCGAGGTGTGGCAGACCCTGCAGAACATCCCCTACGGGAGGACTCGAACCTACGGGGAGATCGCGATCGCAACGAGCCACCCCGGCGCCAGCCGGGCGGTTGGCGGGGCGACGAGCGCCAACCCTATTCCGATCG
>JAUUZB010000811.1 GCA_030590185.1 Deltaproteobacteria bacterium | reverse complement strand
GCGGCGCTCCTGTCGGAGGCGCTCGACTTCGTGGTGGCCCGGCACGATGCCCTTCGGGTCGTCTTCGGCTGGGACGAGGAGCACCGTCTCACCCAGCGCCTGGCTGTCGGGGCCCACCCCCGGCTCACCATCCACGACCTGACCGACCTCCCACCCGAGGAACGAGAAAACCGCCTGCTCGAGGAGGAGCACCGGGTGCGCAACCAGGCCTTCGACCTCGAGAGGGGACCGCTGCTGCGCCTGGCCCTGTTCGAGTGTGCTGCAAATCGATCCACGGTGTTTTTCAACCTCCACCACATCGCGGCCGACGCCTGGAGCGCCCAGATCGCCTCGAGCGAGATCCTGATCGTGCACGATCAGCTCATCGCGGGTGAGCCACCGAGCCTGCCGGAACTCGCCAGCACCTTTGGTGAGGCCGCGCAGCACCTCCTCGCCGACCAGGACACCGCGCCTGCCGAACAGAGCGCCCGGTTCTGGCGCGACACCCTGCGCGGCGCCCCACTTGGAATCGCCCTACCCTTTGACGGTGACCCCAACGCAGCCCCCACTGGCCCATGCGAGCTGCACCAGACCCGGCTCGACCCCGACACCACCGCGCGACTGCACGCCCAGGCCAACACCCTTGGCGTCTCCTTCTTCCAGTTGTTGCTGGCGGCCTACGTGCTCAGCCTGCAGCGCTGGAGCGGGCAGAGAGATCTAATGGTGCGCGTCGCCCACGCCCGGCGCGAGCTGCGACTCCCGGATATCGAACGGCTGGTCGGCAGCTTTGCCGACTCTCTGCCGGTACGCGTCGCGGTGGACGAGTCCTCTGGCCTCGAGGCGCTGGTGCAGCGGGTGGCCGAGGCAAGCCTCGCGGCCCAGCGCCACAGCGCCTTCTCATCCTTGAGCCTGGCCAGCGAAACCGACCGCGCCCACCTCGGCCCCCGCGGGGTCACTCCGGCCGGCATGAGTTTCCTGGGCTTTCCCGCCCCCGAGAGCTTCGGCGCCCTGCGGGTGGAGGGAATGCGCGGTGGCGCGGTCTCTGGATTTACCCAGCTCGGATTGATCCTCTGGGAGATCGGGGGCGAGCTGCACCTCTCCTGGAACTACAGCGCGGCCCTGTTCGAGACCGACACGATCGAGGGCCTGGCCCAACAACACGCCGACCTGCTGCGCGGCCTATCCCTGGGTGAGCTGCCGGACCCGCGGCCCCGAGCCGCCCCGGCGTTGCCAGGCGGCGAGATCCTGCACGAGCGGATCTTGGCGCGATGCGCAGAACTGGGTAGCGCCGCCGCGGTGCGCGAGCCAGACCGGATGCTCACCTATACCCAACTCGCCGACCGAAGCGCAGCCCTCGCCGGGGCGCTCACCGTGGCTGGCGCCGAGCCCGGCGGCCTAGTCGGAATCATCGCGCCACCTGGCATCGAGGCGGTGGTCGGTCTACTGGCGATATTGCGCACCGGCGCGGCCTACGTCCCGATCGATCCCGTCTACCCACAGGCGCGCCTGGAGCAGATCGCCCGGGCGGCGCGGCTGAGACTATTGGTCACGGTCGGTGAGCAGGCGATCCGTCTCCAACGGCTCGGCGACGTCGACCGGGTGTTCCTATTGGACGACGCCGAGGTGAGCTTCGACGCGCAGCTCACCCAATGGAACGACGTCCGCCACGGACCACGCCAGACCGACCTGCCCGTGCTCTCCCCCGCTGCCCTCGCCTACGTGATGTTCACCTCCGGCACCACCGGCGAGCCCAAGGGGGTGATGGTCTCCCACGGCGCGGTGGCGCGTTTCCACGACTGGGTCCACGAGGCCTTTGGGGTAACCTCCGACGACCGCTTCGTGCAGACCTCGGCCCTGAGCTTTGGCGGATCCATTCGCCAGGTATTCTCGCCGCTGCTCGCCGGGGCCACCTGTCACCCGGTGCACCGTGACCTCGCCCGCGACCCCGAGGCGCTAATCGATTTCATCGAGCGTCAGGGGATCACCATCTGGAACTCGGTGCCGACCCTTTGGCTGCGCCTGCTCCACAGCTGCGAGGCGCTCGCCGCCGAGGGCCGGCAGGTGGAGCTGGCATCCCTGCGTTGGATCCTGGCCGGTGGCGAGGAGGTGCCGGCTAGCCTGTTGCGGCGCTGGATGGATCGTTTTGGCACACGGCATCGAATCGCCAACCTCTACGGTTCCACCGAGACGGTGGTCAACGCCACCTGGCACGTAGTGCGCGAGCCACCGCCACCAGCTCTCTCCCACGTCCCGATCGGGGTCGCCCGCGCCGGCTCTGAAGTCTTTCGTCTGAACGGGACTGGCGAGCCGTGCGCCGCCGACGAGGTGGGCGAGATCCACGTCGGTGGCCCGAGCCTCGCCTCCGGCTACCTGCACGACGAGACGCTCACCGCTGAGCGGTTCATCACGCATCCGAGTCTCGGTCGGTTGTATCGCACCGGCGATCTGGCCCGGGAGGATGACCAGGGCGAGCTGATCTTCCTCGGCCGGCGCGATAGCCAGGTCAAGGTGCGCGGCAACCGGGTGGAGCTCAAGGAAATCGAGGCGGCGCTCGATCAGCACCCGGCGGTGGGTCTCAACGCCGTCGTCGAGCACATGGATGAGCAGCGGCAATGGCTGGTCGCCTTCTGGGAGCCGCTACCAAGGGCAGGGGAGGCCAAGCCGGATCTGCGGGGTCACCTCAACGAGCGTCTGCCGAGCTACATGGTGCCGCACCGCTTCGTGCGGGTCACCCAACTGCCCCGTACCCCGGCCGGCAAGATCGACCGCCAGAGCCTTCGCGCCACCCTGACGGCGCCCGCCCCGTCTGCCGAGCCAGCCGCCGGGAGCGTCGAGACGATTGAGCGCACCCTGGCGCAGGTATGGTGCGAAGTTCTGAGAGTGGATCGAGTCGGTCCTGATGATGACTTCTTCGAGCTGGGCGGTGATTCGATCCTCGCCCTGGAGGTGTTGCAACGGCTGCGCGCGCAGGTTCAGGTATTGCCCCGGCCGATCACCCTGTACGCGAAACGCACCATCGTCTCCCTGGCCCGGGCCATCGCAGAGCTCAACACCCGAACCGGTCTCGACCCCAGCACCGGCTCAGGGCCCGCGGCCTCATCAACAACCGCGCTCACGCCAACGGCCGCAGCCGAGCGCGACCCCTTTGCCCTAACCCCTTCCCAACGGGGCTTCGTGCTCGCTCAAAAGCTCCGACCGGATCGGTCTCCTAGCTGGTGCGCGGCGATCCCGATCCGCGGCCCCCTGCGCCTCGATCTCATAGAGCGGGCCCTAGCCTGGGCCGTGACGCGGCATTCAATGTTGCGGGCGGTGATTGAGACCCACGACCTCGAGACCACCCAGCGCGCGCTCGACCAGTTGGAGGTGCAGATCACCACCGAGGACCTGCGCGACCTGAGCCAAGCCGATCGCCAGGCCGCCCTCGAAGCCCGATTCGAGCGGGAGCGGACCCACGTCTTTGACTTGGCCGTGGCTCCGCTGTGGCGCACGCACCTAGTTCGCGTTGAAGATGAGACCTGGC
>JAUUZB010000386.1 GCA_030590185.1 Deltaproteobacteria bacterium | reverse complement strand
CACCGGACGTTGCCGTTCACCCGGCGCAACTGGGAGAGCTTCCAGGCCAAATCGATCTTCGAGAGCTCGGAGCTGCTCGGGTCCTATCTCGATCTCTACTGGCACGACGTCGGCCCAGTGATCGGCCGCTCGCCGCCCGGGTCGGGCCCAGCAGACTGACAATGCATCGCGCCGCCGTACGGTCGAAATGTCCGTCTACGGATCAGACACCTCAACGCCCATGCGTACCAGCTCTTTGTGGATCCGCGGCGCCCGCCAAAGGTTGTCACGAGCCATCTGCCGAATGAGGACTCGGACCTTTGCGGTGATCTTCGATCGACCAGACTTTCCTCGATTGCTCTTCCATCCCCAATAGAGCTCGAACGCCGGGCGATGCCATCGAATGACGGTGTCGGGTTGGACGATGACCAGGGATTGCGCCGCATCGGCTCGGTTGCCGGAGCTGTTTGCTGGTAGACTGAGCCCGTCGGGGGAGGACAGCGAGCGTGCTCCCCTCGACCCCACGGCCGGGTCGAGGCTCATCGGCGTTGCACCGAAGCCGGTCGGGATTGGGGCTGCCATGAGAATCCGAGACCGAGCCACCCTTTTCGTTGCCATCCTATCCCCGTGGGTGGTCAGCGCCTGCGTGCCGACCCTCGACCTCCCCAAGGATCCGAAGCTGCTCTGCGCCACCACCGCGGACTGCCCCAGCGGCTATGCCTGCCTCGCAGCCTCCTCCCGTTGCCAATCCACCGACTCGGCGTGCCTCGAGTCCTCGGGGGATGACTATCAGCCCGTAGCGGACGGCAACGTCTGTACCCTGGAGGACACCAGCGAGCGAGCCATCTGTCTGGGGGGCGCCTGCGTCGTATCTGAGTGCGGGGATGAATTCGTGGACGCGGACGCTGAGCCTGGGGAGGTTTGCGACGCCGGCTCAGAAAACGCCAATACGCCCGACGCTCCCTGCCGGCCCGACTGCACGCTCCCGCGCTGCGGTGATGGCGTGCTCGACAGCGGTGAGGAGTGCGATGACGCCAACGCAGTGAGCGAGGATTCGTGCCTCGCCGATACCTGCCAGATCAACACCTGCGGCGACGGGGTGCGCGACCCTGGCCGGGAGGCCTGCGACGATGGCAACCTCGACAACTCGGATGCCTGTCTCGCGGACTGCGAAGAGAACGTCTGCGGGGACGGCTGGCTCAACACTCTCGACGAGGCCTGCGACGACACCAATGACAATCCGAACGACGGTTGTTTCGTCGACCGGAGCGTCGACCCCCCGGTTTGTCTCGCGAATCTATGGACCCCGGTCCCCGTTGCGGGGGGCGGCGAGATCAGCGGTGACCCACGGGATGTGGTGATCATAGCGTGGACCGTGGCCGTGGATCGCCTCGGCAGCATCTATGTGAGCGACGGAAAAAAGATCCTTCGCCTCACGGCCAGCGGCGAGCTGACACGGATCGCCGGTGATGAGTCGCGCTCGGAGACAACCGGGGACGGCGGCCCCGCGGGACAGGCGACCTTCACCTCCGTCGTGGCCCTCGCCGTCAACAACCTCGGTGAGCTCCACATCGTCGATGGCACTACGGTGCGCCGCATCGATGGCAGCGGCATCATCCACACCCTCCTCGGCTATCCGGGCGTCTCGGCACCTGCCATCGCCGAAGACGAGATCATTGCGGGCCTCGCCACCACCGAGCCCTTTACCATCGCCTTTGACGCCGAAGGGGATCTCTACATCGCGGAGATGTTCGTCAACGTGGTGCGCAAGCTCAGCGCCGTCGGCATGGTGCGCACGGTCGCGGGCACCTGGGGGGTATCGGGCTCGAGCGGTGACGACGGCCCCGCGGTAGATGCCCAGCTCACCGTCCCCACGGGGCTCGCGGTGGGCCCCGGGGGGGATCTCTTCATCTCCGATGTCGCCAATTGCGTCATCCGGCGCGTTGACCGTGACGGAATCATCTCCAGATTCGCCGGCATTGGCAGCCCTGGTTTTTCCGGCGACGGCTCAGCCGCGACCTCGGCGGCGCTCGACAACCCCTGGGGCATCGCCTCAGACGGGGATGGAGGCCTCCTCGTTGCAGATCATTTCAACCACCGGATCCGACGCATCGACCCGGGCGGCATCATTTCCACCGTGGCCGGCAATGGAACGCCATCGCTCACCTGCGACCTCGACGGTGAAACCGCCAGCACATCGGCGTTCCCCTCCCTCCTGAATGTCGCCGTGGGCGTCGATGACGCGGTTCTCTTTCCCTGTGGCGGCCGCCTGGTGTCCGTGGATAGGGGTACCGACCTCATCACCCACATCCTCGGCACGGTCGGCTCCGTCGAGCAACTCACGGGGGCCGATGCCACCAGCGTGCTTTTCCAGCGGCGGACAATCGCCTTTGACAGCGCTGGCCGGGCTCACTTTGGGGCGGAGGGTTTCGTCCTCCGGCGAGATGCCAACGGCCAGATCGCCGTGGTGGCGGGCACCGGCTCCTCCGCCTACAGCGGCGATGGGGGTCCAGCCCTCGAGGCGGAGATCGGGAATCCCCTCCACTTTGCCTTCGACGGCCTCGACAATCTCTACTTTAGCGACATGTTCAACAATACCGTCAGCCGCATCGACGCATCGGGCGTCTTCACCCGTTACGCGGGCCAGCCAGGCGCCGGGAGTTTTGGGGGAGACGACGGGCCCGCCAGGGATGCTGACCTGAGCTTTCCGATCCATCTCGCGTTGGATCCGGATGGCAACCTCTTTATCAATGACTTCAGCAACACCAGGATCCGCCGGGTGGACCCGAGCGGTGTCATCACCACCTTCGCGGGCAATGGTAGCGTCGTTTGCCCCATCACCGAGGGCGAGCTCGCGACCGACGCCTGTCTCGGCCAACTCAGTGGCATGGTCTTTCTGGCCGGACACGGACTTTTGGTCGCCGACAGCCTCAGCTCTCGTCTCCGGCTGATATCAACCGACTGCCTCACCGCGCCCCCCGCGACCTGTGTGGTGACCACCTTTGCCGGGGATGGCGGGGATTGCGACCGAGGTGTTGACGAGTGCGGCGACGACGGGCCAGCTGTGTCGGCGCAGATTTTTATTGACATCCATTACTACTCGTCGTCGCTCACGCAGGACGAGGACGGCAACGTCTATTTCCCCGATAGCGATCGCCTGCGCTGGATCGACACCTCTGGCAACATCGGCACCTATCAGACGGTGTGGACGGGCGATGCGATGTTTGAGAAATGGCCCGGCCCGGGGAACGTCGGCCGTTCCATCGCCGAGGTCGGCTTCACCGGCACAGCGTTGTATTTCGACGCCTCCGGGGGGCGATGGGTCTCGGCTGCCATTGCGTCCCTGGGACCAAGCGATGTCTACCGCATCGAGCAGAATCTCATCGTCCCGGTGGCCGGCCAGATCGACCCGAGCGGCGACACCGAGCTGCCCCGATCGCGCCTCAACAACCCCGTGGCCCTGGTTTCGGTCAGCTCTGCGAATGGCACCTTTGTTGCCACCGGTCCCTCGGGTCGCATGCGCTTGGTGGACCTCGGCCGTGACCGCCTCGATACGGTCATCGGGGTCCCCAACGGCCAGCTGGACGGCCCCGCCCCGGTCAACGCTCGTTTGAGTCGCCTGCTCGATGACCCGCGCGGCGTGGCCTACGACCCTCGGGATGAACAGTTGTTCGTCAGCGAGGCCGGTGGGCACGTCATTAGACAGATAGCGCTGGTGGATCCCAGCGATCCCCTCTCTTGGACCATCGAGACCCTAGCCGGCGCCCTCGACGAGCCAGGCTTCGATGACAGCTCCCTGGCCGCGGCGCGGCTCGACAGTCCCGCGGGCCTCTTCTTCGATCCGAGCGACCGGATCCTGTACGTCGCCGACGCCGGTAATCATGTGGTCCGCAGCCTCGAGGTCGACACCGGCCTCCTCGCCACCCTGGCGGGCGTGCCTGGCTTTCGCGGCAATTCCGACGCCACCTTGGCCTCGGAGATCTGGTTCAACGATCCCCAGGGCGTCGCCATCGGCTACGGGGCGGGTGGGCCCTCCCTGTTGTACATCGCTGACACTGGCAACCACCGGGTCCTCGCGGTTGACCTCGCATCCTCTGAGGTCGCCACGGTGCTCGGCAATGGGGAGTCCGCCGCCTACGGGGATGGCATGGCCGCCGCCGGTGCCGCCGTTGACGCACCCCGGGGCCTGGCGGTGGATTCCTACGGCAACCTGTTCATCGCCGGGCGCTCGGCCCTTCGACTGGTGCCCGCCCTCGCCGGCGCGCTGGCCTCCGGAGTCGATCCGGTCTCCTCGATCTACAGCACAGCTGTTGGCTGCCTGTCCGATGTCGAGGTGGAGCCGTTTGGTGAGGACGGTCAGATCCTCCTGCTCGACCAGTGCCAGGGAACGGTGCTCCGGTTGGATCGCTGAGGGCTGGGTAATGACGACTCAGGAGCCCACGTCTTCTTCAGCACTACGAATCTTCTCCATCGCCTCCCGAAGACGCTCCCACACCGCCCCACTCGCGATCTCTCGGGCGACATGGACGCAGATCCCCGTGGGCATCGTGTCCGCGATCGCCTCGACCGATGCCAGCGTCGTCTCTTTGCCCGCGCAGGCGTGGAGGCGATGGCCCAGAATCAATCCGAGCTCACCGGCCAACGGGAGGCGCACCCAATACGAACCGCTGTAGCCCTCGGTCGGCTCTCCCCAGGGCGAGATAGGCCCCCATACTGTCAAGTGCTTCATCCCCGGGAGCCCCAGCCCTAGCTTGGTGCGCACTCCAGTTTTCTCCGCCTCCAGCAGCCACGCGAAGATCCTCGTGCCACAGTCGAGCCGGATCGGCCGCTCCTCGAGCCACAGCGCGATGTTCTCTTCCCGCATTCGCTCGAGCTTCTCATCCTGTCGTCTCTCCGATGCGCGCTTGCGTTCCAGAGCCTCCTCTGCCGACGCGCACCAGCGATCGATATCCTTGGGTACCTGAAATTTCATGACCGACTCCTCATGGTAGGCCGTCTCGACGGCGGCCACCTCAGGCATTGCCACCTTGCCATGGCGGGCAGGTTGGCTGAGCGTCATCGGGCCTGGCATGGCTTCCAACGGTACGGCGCCAGTGCCCGGCGGACAGGATCCAGGTCAACGGGTCCGAGTTGTCTGGCTGGCATCATGAGAAAAGGATACCTCCCGGTTGTGACAGAATACGTCCGATTATGGTTGTGCCGGATACATTCCCCGATCTAGCCTGGCCATGACGGGAGGTGACCTCATGCCCGGCGGCAGACCCAAGGCCCAGTACTCGCAGGCCCTACGCCTGCTCAAGATCGTCGAGATGCTGCAGCACCGGAAGTACCT
>JAUUZB010000779.1 GCA_030590185.1 Deltaproteobacteria bacterium | reverse complement strand
GAGGGGTTCAATGATGCGTCGCGTTACAGATCACAGGCTGGGATCTGGAGGTTCTCCCCGATCTCCAGGGGAACGGCGGCCGGATCCAGTTGGTACTCGAGGGCTTGGACGTCTACACAGGACAGGGCCGGATTTCCTCGGACCCGCAACAGCCCGATCGAGGCCACGCCGTCGCCGGCGTCGAGTATACTATCGAGGATGGCGCCGATGTCGTTTAGCGCTACGTTCGAGGTCAGCGATAGCGTGCCCTCCACCGTCGCGAGGCCCTCGAGGCCATCGAGGGATAGCAACAGGTCATTGCCGTCGATGGTCAGATCGTCGAACACGGTCGCGAGCGCAGCGAGTCCGGAGAGGTCAGGCAGCGCCGGGTTCATCGAGATTTCGAGGCTACCCACCGAAACGAGCGCCTCGAGCCCAAAGAGGTCAGGCAGCGCCGGGTTCCTCGAGATCTCGAGGCTACCCACCGAGCTCAGCGCCGTCAGGGCGTCCAGGGAGGTGAGAGCCGCACCGTTCGTGATCGCCAGCGTCCCGCCGACGGTCGTGAGAGCGCCGAGACCGTCGAGACCGGCGAGGTTATAGTTGTGGTCAATCGTGACGTCACCATCAACCCACTCCAGCACGTCCGCGGTGTCGATGCTGATCAAGCCCGGGCTTCCCCCGACCCAGAGATCTCCGAAGAGATGGGCTTGGTCGAGTAGGGGGTGCAGGCCGGTGAGGGAGGCGTTGCCGGTTACCTCGATGTCTCCCTCGATCTCGGTGAGGCTGGCCAAATCGAGGAAATTGCTCAGCTGCCCGTTGTCGTGGATGCCCAGGTCCCCCCATACAGTTATCAAGTCGTCGAGCCCGGCCAGGGATGTGAGGTCAGCGTTGTCGGCGATGGTGAGAGCATCAATCTCGGTCACCGCGTCGAGGCCGGTCAGTGTGGTCAACCCGGTCGATGCGATGTAGAGGAAGTCCAGCTCTTCGACCGAGGTGAGGTCCGGCAAAGCGCCGAGCTCGGGCAACTCTTCGAGCCAAAGGGTCTCGAGGTCTGCGACGCCTGCAAACGCCGTCACCGTCGACAGCGTCGGTGCGTGCATGATTTGTAGAGTGCCCACGGTCTCCAGGCTCCCAAAACCGCTGATCGTCGCTAGCTCGTCGTTGGGTTCGGGATACGTGAGCCCATCGAAAACTTCCTCGTCGCCGATCGCCAGGTGATCGCCCACGAAGAAGAGCTCCGGAAATGCGTTGAGGATCCCGAGAGCATCGTTGCCGCTGATCACCAAGTCGGCCCAAACGTAGGCCAGGCTGGCGAACCCGTCGGCGCCGCCGATCTCATTGAGCACGGGGTTGTCGGTGACCGCGAAGTCCTGGACATCGATCAGGGCAGTGAAGCCAGAGATGCTCTCCAACAATTCATTGTCGTAGATGTCGAGGGCGCCACCGATGTAGGTCAGCGTGTCAAAGCCGTCGATGACGGTGATGCTATCGTTATCCCAGAGCAACAGGTCGTCATCGACGCCCAAGAGCGAGTTGAGAGCGCTCACATCGTTCAATCTGTCGTTGCCCTCGATGTTGAGGCTACCCGAGACCCACACCAGACCCCCCAAGCCGGTCAGATCGGTCAGCCACTCGTTCTCGCACACCTCCACATCCCCTTCGATGTAGCCGAGGGAGGCCAGGGCAGCGAGAGGATCGGAGGTGACGGCTTCCACACAGGTGCCTCCCTCAACGGTGCCTCCCAGACAGGTGCCACACAGGTTGAGACCGCCGATCTCTTCGAGCTCACCAAGACCATCGAGAGTTTCCAGCAAGGGCGCGCCCTCGATGTCCAGATACCCCTCCAGACTCGTGAGGTTGTGGAGACCGTCCAGGTCGGTCAGCAACTCGCTGTTCAGGATGGTGAGGTCGCCACTGACGCGAATGAGGTTAGCAAAACCCTCCAGGCTGGTGAGGGCGTCGTTGCGGATCAGGGATAGGCCGCCGTCGATGGCCACCAGAGACAGTGGCGGGGAGTCCACGTTGACACCGATCCTCGACAGGCCGGGCCCGCTGATTATTAGATCGCCGCGCAGGAGCTCGATGCCGTCGAGCTCGATAAAATCCGCGCTCTCGAGGATGGTGATGTTCTCCTCGAGGACCACCATGCAATAGCCATCCTCACCGCAGGCCTCTTCGTTACAGTCGACGTCCTCGTCGCAGCCCTCGCCCTCCGTGCACCCGTCGCACTCGCCGCCGCAGTCGACGTCGGTCTCGGGACCATTCCACACCCCATCGTTGCAATCGTGGAGTTGGCAGATGCCATCGGTGCAAACCTCGTCGATACAGTCCCAGCCCAACTCACACCCAGCACCCGCCGCACAGCCCCGCTCGCAGTCGCCGCCGCAATCCGGGCCGGTCTCATAGCCGTTCTTGAGCCCGTCGTCACACGTCGGCTCGGCGCCGTCGTAGGCATCGGTGAGCTGCAGGCAGCCGCTGGTTAGCAGCGTAGCTAGCGCCACAGGTGCCATCGAGATCGCTCGCATCACGTTGGACATCCGGTCCTCCCTTGGGCAGGCCACTAGGTTAGGATTGGGTGACACCCAAGGCAAGGCTAACGAGCCCGGCAACTCGCCCACGCCATTGAGGTGACTGGCAAAAGCCGGCACAATCCTGCCAAGACCCTGTGCTCGATCTCCCGGGAGGCGACCATGCGCCAGATGACCATCCTCGTGCTCACCCTGTCGGCGCTGGCGGTCTCGCGTCCGGCCGGCGCGGAGGAGCCGATCACCCTCGCGGTCGTCGATCTACAGGACAAGGGGGTTGGCGCGGAGATGTGCAGCAACCTCACCGATATGGTCACGGTTTCCCTCGCCAAGCTCGGGGTCTTCCGGGTGCTGTCGCGCGCCGACATCCAGAAGATGCTCGAGATGGAGCAGCAGAAACAGATGCTCGGCTGCGACGACGCGAGCTGTCTAGCCGAGATCGGTGGCGCCCTCGGGGTCGGTCTGCTGGTCACCGGCTCGGTGGGCAAGGTCGGCAGCGGCTTTCTGATCAACCTCACCCTGACCAACACCGCCGAGGTCGAGGTCCTGTCTCGGGAGCAGCGCCAAGTCAGAAGCGCGGACGATCTCGTCAAGGAAGTCGAAGGGGCGACTCGCTTCTTGGTCCGCGAGTTGCTGCGCGGCAAGCAGGGGGAGCTGATCCTCACATCCTCCGAGAGTCAGGCAGAGGTAGTGCTCGACGGTCGCTTGATCGGAGTCACTCCGCTCGGCCGGCAGACCCTGGCGGGCGGTCCGCACACGGTCAAGGTCCACAAAAAGGGATTCGTCTCCTGGGCGAGCGACGTCGACATCGATAGCGAACAGCCGACGGTGATCAACGCCTCGCTGGTCCCCTCCCTCGAGTTTATCGCCGACTACGACAGCGGCGCCCGTCTCTACCGGGTGCTCGCCTGGGTCTCGACCGCCGTGGGGGTCGCGGCGATCGGGTTTGGAGTCGTCGGTTTCATCTGGAACAACGAGCGGGCCGACGCCTACGAGTGGGACCTGGCCAACGCCGACTGTCAGGCCACCAGCACCATCGTCCCAGAGGGTGGCTGCGATGACTTCACCACCCGTCGCCAAGCGATCATGGATTT
>JAUUZB010000142.1 GCA_030590185.1 Deltaproteobacteria bacterium | reverse complement strand
CTCGCCCGCGGTCCCCACGAGGAGGAGCCGCTGTTCGAGCGCATCTACTTCCAGAACTTCGACGCCAGCGATGCCCTCGGCCGACTCGCCGACGACCCCCGGGCCGCGGGCCGCTTGCTCGCCCTGATGCGTAGCCAGGAGTATGGCGGCGTGCCGGGGGAGGAGCTCCTGGGATTGGTGACTCAGCCACCGGCGCGCAGCTTTGCCCGGCTCGCCGAGTTGGTCCCCGCCGATGCCCGGCCGCGGCTGCGTGATGCCCAGCGCCGGGTGGAGCGTGGCGAGCTGACCTTCATCGGCTTCGAGCTGCGCTGGCTCGAGCCGCTGTTTGTGTGGCGGCCGCTCTCTCGCTAACAATACAAAAATCACTCAGGAGATCGCGATGAAGACCATCGCCGCCACATTCGGAGTCTTGCTGCTCGTCGCCTGCGCCACGGAACGCGAGACGGCTACACCCCCTGCCGTCGCGGGGGTGGAGCCGGCCGCGGCCGAGACCTGGCCGGGCCCGGCCGATGCGAGCCTGGCCCAGCACCGGGGTCGCGTCTTTGTTGCGCAGTTCAGCGTCGACGAGGCGGACGTCGGCCTGGCCCAGATGGCCGAGTCAGCCGTGACCGGCGCCCTGGTTGGACACTTCCCGGCGGGCGTCACCGGCTACCAGGAGCTCGCCAACATCGCCCAACACGCAGCCCTCAGCGACGCCCTCGGCGTCGAGGAATCCACCGAGCTCAGGGATCTCGCCGGCCAGGTGGAGGCGGACTACGTGGCGCTCGGCTCCCTGAGTCGCGCCGGAGATCTGCTGTCCTTGAACATTGCGATCTTCGACGCCAAACAAAAGCGGGTGGTCAACCGCATCAGCGAGCGTCATACCGACCCGGACGCTCTGGTCGCGGCCATCGAGCCGGCCATTCGCAGCATGTACGACCTGCCGGTGCGCATCGCCTCGGCCCAGATCAAGGCATTGATTCAATCCAAGATCGGTCTGGTCAAGCACTGCTACAACCGGCAACTCGAGCTTGATCCCAACCTGGCGGGCAAGGCGGTGGTCGAGTTCGTGATCATGCCCGATGGCACCGTCACCAAGGTGGGTTTGGATCCGGAGAGGTCGACGCTGACCGACCTGGCCTTCGCGACCTGCATCGAGGTGGCGATCATGTCGCTCAACCTCGGGTTTCAAATCCAGAAGGAGATCAGCGTAGCCTATCCGTTCACCTTCGAGCCCCGATGAGACGATGAGGGCACGGGCCGTGCTCTAGCTCGAAGCGTTCGGGTGGCGAGGGGTGGTCGTGACATCCAGGGTCGAATGCAACCCGGGCCTGACGTTACCCGGCCCTCGCCTGTTCGCCCGTCCGCTCGCTTGCGGCCACGCCGCGGATGTCCGATTATCCGGATCGACGGGAGCTCCGAGAGTCCGAATCACACCATGCTATTCGACCGACTAGGCAGCGGCTGGGCCACCTACAAGGAACAGCTGGGACGAGCCCGCGCCCTGGTGGTGGACGATGAGGACTTCGTCCGCTTCCTGATGCGCGATCTGTTGGTCGACGAGGGCTTCGAGGTCGATCTGGCCCACACCGCTGAGATGGCCTGGAAGCTGCTCGGCGAGCGTAACTACGACCTGCTCGTCGCCGACAAAAACCTGCCGGCAAAATCCGGGGTCGAGCTGATCCGAGACGTGGGGGAGGCGAAGCTCGACATCCCGTCGGTGATCATCACCGGCTATGCCTCGGTGGAGAGCATCTCCGAGGCACTGCGGGTCGGTGCCGCCGACTACATCGCCAAGCCCTTCGACGACATCATGCACGCCGCGCGACGTCTCAAATCGGTGGCGGACCGCCGGGTCGCGCAGCGCTTCTATACCCGGATCATCGCCGACCTGCAGGAGGCCATGGCCTCCGGCGCCGACCGCGAGGACGTGGTGACCCTCGGCCGCGAGCTGTTCGCCTTCAAGGAGAACCTCGCCAAACGGTTGCCAGCCCTGTTGGTCGATCAGGCACCGCGGGAGGAGGAGCTCGTACGAAAGGCCGACGGTTCCGTGCTGCGCGCCGAGCGGGTCCCGGACCTCGACATGGCTCGCGAGCAGCTCGCTGAGCCGGACGGCCCCTTGGTGGTGGTGCTGAGCCTGGAGCTAGCGGGAAGCATCGGGTTGATCCGCGAGGCGCGGGCGGCCGATCCCCTGGTGGAGTTTCTCGTCACCAGCCGCGCCCCCAATCTCACCCTCTCCCTCGAAGCGGTGGCCGCGGGAGCCGCCGACTTCGTGAGCAGCGCCGAGGGGGGCGCGGTGTTGCGGGCCCGTACCCGGCGACTGGTGGAGACCGCCCGCCGGCAGCGCCTCAACCTCTACCTGATCAGCTCCCTCTACCGCCGGGTCAAAGAGATCGATCAGGCGGTCACCCAGACGCTGCTCGATCTCCTCCCTCCGGAACAACGGGGCTTTCTCGACGCCGAAGCGGCCCCCCCTGAGGAGAGCCTGCCGCAGATCGACGTCGACATCTCGGATCTGTTTGCCACCGAAGAGGAGACTGGACCTGCCGTTCCTGAGCCCAGCGCCACGCCGGATCTCGCTGGAGAAGATCCCTCCGCCGGGCCAGATCCCGCTAGTCCGGATCCTGCGACGCTGGCCGAGCCACCGCCCGGCGCCCCACCGATCCTCGACCTGAACAACCTGGAACACGTCACGCGCCTGGTCGATCTGGGTCAGGCGGCGGCCGAGCTGGTCCACGAACTGCGTAACCCGCTGGCTGGCATCAAATCCTCTGCTCAGCTCATCGTGGCCAAACCGGACGTCGACCCGAGCCGGCACGCCGCGGTGATCCTCAGCCAGGTCCAACGTCTCGAGACCCTGGCCGAACGGGTCGCGGAGTATTCCCGTGGTGAACGCCCGGGCGCGGACCAGACGATCTGCGACCTCAACGCGACCATCGAACGGGCGATTGCCCTGCTCGGCTTGGACCGCCAGCGGCTGGTCGGGCTCTACCGGGATCTCGACCCGCACCTGCCGCAGGTGAAGGTCGACCCGATCGGACTCGAGCAGATCTTCGTCAACCTCCTCGACAACGCCCGCGGCGCCGTGGGCAAAGGGGGGGGCAGAATCCTGATCCGCACCACGGTCGCCGATGGCGACGTTCAGGCCTTCGTGGAGGACAACGGGCCGGGCGTACCGGCAGATGCCCGCGACCAGATCTTCACCCCCTTTGTCACCACCAAGAAAACCGGCACCGGCCTCGGCTTGCACGTCAGCCGCAGGATCGCCCAACGCGCCGACGGCGATCTGGAGCTGATGGAAAGTCGGACCGGAGCGGTCTTCCGCCTACGCCTGCCAATACACTTGGGGTGATAGTCGGTTTCGTTTGTGCTACACCCTGGTAGCCCAGCAGCAACCTCGACATACGCGCCAATCATTCACCATCCGCCCGCACCTGCCGTGGGCGGATGATGAGTCAGTGAGCAATTGAGATGACACGAACCAAATCCAGTGGGTCGAGACTCTACGGTCGCCTGATCCCGCTCCTAGCGGTGCTGGCCCTCGCCGCCTGCAACGACACGGCCGGGGATGATGGTGGCGACGGCGGCACCGGCGGAAGCACGGGCGGCACCGGCGGGATCGGCGGAACGGGCGGCGACGGGGGTAGCGGCGGCAGCACCGGCGGCACCGGGGGCGGGACCAGCGATCTCCCGCTCGGGGCGACCTGCTCCGCTGGACCCGAGTGCGCCAGCGGCGCCTGCGTCGATGACCTCTGTTGCGCCGACGCCTGCGCCGGCACCTGCATGGCCTGCAACCTGCCCGGCCACCTCGGCGAGTGCTGGCCGGTGTCGGACGGGGACGACCCACGCGACGACTGCGCCGACGACATCACCAGCTGCCTCGACGGCGCCTGTGATGGTAGCGGCGCCTGCCGCGCCTATGCGGACGGCCTGGCCTGCGTCGAGGACTCGTGTGGATCGGGCATGATCACCCACAACACCTGCGACGCTGGGCGATGCCTGACCTCCTACACCGCCTGCGGCGGCTTCGCCTGTGACACGGCGAGCACCTGCCGCACCGACTGCACCATCGACGACCACTGCAAGCTCTATTACACCTGCGACGTCGACATCTGCCTGATCGGCCCGATCATCGACCTGCGCGCTGACGTCAACCGCAACGGTACGATCGACATGACCGACCCCAGCGAGGACGAGCAGGAGGACACCTGGGACGCCGACCATGGCGCGATCTTCCTGGCCAACATCGACGACGACGAGTACGCCTGCCCGACCGCGGGCTCAGACGCATCCCTCGCCGCCTGCAACGACGCGATGGACGACCAAATCAACGGACCAGACGACCTGCTCGATCTGGCCCGCCTGCGCACCGTGCCGTGGGCCCAGGCCCCGGACGACGCCAGCGCTATCCTGAGCATGTCGGGCGCCACCACCGACGTCGTACGGCTATTCATTGATGTTGGCGATGGCTTCGTCCCCCTGAGCATGCCCTCCGCCCTGTCGGCCGCTCACCGGCGCGCCGGACTCGAGCTCGCCATCGAAGGTCGGGACGTGGCACGCGACCCGGCGTACTGGGATGGTTACGTGGATCTGACCCTGAGCGTCGATGCCGGCACCGGCCCGAGCGGACCGTTGCAAGACGGCGCGGACACAGTGCGCCTGCGCGTCGCCCCGATGATCTTCCGGCACCACCTCGACGAGGGGGAGACGCTCTACGCGACCTCCTTCCCGGAGTACGAGTCGGTGGCGTTCCGCAGCGGCCTGGAGAGCGCCATGACCGCCGCCGGGGTTCCCAACCCACTGGTCGAGTTCACCACCATCAATGACCAGTGGACCCAGGACCTGTTCGAGACCGCCTACACCTCCATGCCGACGCCGGATGGCCCGCACATCATCCACGTCAACGTCCGCTCGGCGAACTTTGCCGACAACAGCCTGCGCTACGGGGGTCGGGTGGTCTTCACCGATCTGCGGGGTCCCGACGTCGCAGGCCTCATCCATTACGACCCCTCCCACAACGACTACTGGGACACCCTCAACTCCTTCGGGAACATGGAGACCATCCCACCCTTCACCCACAACGGCACCAGCTGGCCCCTCGGCCGGGTCGTCCGCGGGGGCGCGCCCGGCACCTACCCAGACACGGCCTTCGACCTGATGGTCGAGACCCAGGGCGTCCAGCCCATCGTCTACATCGACACCAGCTGGCTGCTCGTCGCCCACATCGACGAGACCATCAGCTACGTCCGCTCCGCGGCCGGTGAGAACGATTGGCTGGCGTTGATCAGCGACCCCGTGGCGGGCTGGGAGATGCTCAGCGCCGAGCAGAGCGCCGGCAACGGCAACGCCGTGATGTTCGATAACCTCTATTGGTGGCAAAACTGGCCCGCGGAGGTCACCATCGCCGAAACCCTCACCGACCCAGATCTAGTGAACGCCCGCGACTGGGCAACGGTCGAGATCGACGATCAGGTCATCCAGCTCCAGAACGCCACCGGCATCACCGCCGCCGACATCGTCTGGCTGCCCGCCATCTTCTGGGAATCCTACGGCGCCCTGGTCGCCTACATGCCCGGGACGGCCAACGGCATCTCCGTCGGGGACCGCGACTACGCCGCGCCGATCACCCACGGGCCGGAGATCGATGGCGCCGACATTTTCCAGACCCAGCTCGAGGGTGCTCTCGGCGCCCACGACATCAACGTGCATTGGATCGAGAATTGGGATCTCTATCACCGCTTGGATGGTGAGATTCACTGCGGCTCAAACACGACCCGTGTGATCCCAGACGCGAGCCTTTGGTGGGAGGCCGGACTATGAACGTGCTGAACAAATTCCTCTGCGCCCTGGTGGGCACCTCACTTCTCCTACCGGCCACGGCGAGCGCCGCGGGTGGCGCCGTGATCGCGCCCGAGCGCTTGGCCGCCGAAGACAGGGATGCCCTGCGTCAACAAATCGACGTGGCCCGGGCCCACGACCCACAGGTCTTCGAGGACCTAGCCCGTCTGCGGACCGACCTGCCCAGCCTCGATCAACGCCGCCGGGGCCGGCTCGCACCGATCACCCTGATGCTCAAGCCCATGGGAGACCGGGCGTTGATGCCGATGCTCGAGCGCCTCGCCTTTGCCGACGCCGAGCGGGGCGAGCTCACCGACACCGCCTGGCGCGCCTGGCAGGCCGGCCTGATCGAAGCGGTCGGTATCCGGCGCGACGAACGCGCCGCACCGGTCCTCCGGGCCATCCTCGATGGGCCGGCCGCCGACCCGCTGGTCATGACCGAGACGGTCGAGGCCTTTGCCAAGCTCGACAGCGAGGCGATCGCCGCCGAGTTGGTGGCGCGCTCGCTTCGGGACGGACCGTGGCACGAGGCGCTCCTGGCCGGGATGGGCTACTGCCGTCGTCTGGCCGTGGCCCAGCGGCTCGCCGAGGTCATGGACAGCCAACCGCCGGTCCCCACCGCGCAGGCCGTGGCCCGGTCGCTAGGCAACCTCGGCGCGGGCGGGAGCTGGCAGCTCCTGGGCCCGGAGCAGAGGTCCAACGAAGTGGAGATCCGCGGCCTGGCGGCCCGGACGTTGATCGTCGCACACCTCCACTACACCGGAGAGGTGCAGCGGATGGCGACCAAGGCGCTGCTGGTGGTGGACCTCGACGCCACGCCAGCCATCATCGCCGACGCCCGCCGGGGTGCCGATTCGGCGCAGCTCGCCTCCCTCGACCGCCTGTTGAGCCGCTTCGAGAACAGCATGCTGCGCCGCCGACGTTGAGCGGCGCGCGCCAGCCTCAGTTTTTCTTCGCGGCGGGCTCGACCAACGCGAAGGAGGTCGCGACGAAGGTATCGCCGGCACGGGCACCGGTAACCTCGGCCTTGAGGTCCTTCTTGCCGCAGAAGGACATGGGCGCCACGCCGACGTTCCCGCCGAGGGGGAGGTACTCATCACCGACCTTGATCACGTTCGCGCAGGCCTTGCCCAGACTACAGGCGCAGGCGACGTCGTGAACGTGGGTCTCGGCCGCCGCGGTCGGGGTGGCAACGGCCCCTGCGGGCTGAACGGCCGCCGCGGGGGTCGGCGTGGCCTCCCCGGATCCCTGGGACGCGTCGCAGGCCGCTAGGCCAAGAATCGATACCGCAAACACAACCGGAAGAATTCGCATGGTGAGCCTCCTTTGGGTTTCCCCATGGGTAAGTCCAACCGGCGCCGATGGCAAGCAGATCCGCAGGGGCGTGTCCGGGGCGTCCGGTTCCTCGCGGTGAATCCGGTAGATGTTCGTCACCCACTCTTTCGGAGGTAAGGCGATGAGCGCAGTCCAGAGTTCCAAACGCCGCGCGCGACCCCCAGCCAGGCCACGACCCCCAGCGACCTTCGAGTGGCCGGATCCCCTGAGCACCGAGCTCGACCTGCCGCTGCTGAGCGATAGCCAGGTGATCCGGTTGCCGACCGGTGAGCGCCGCGCCCTGATGCCGCCGGTCCCAAAGCGTCAGCGGCCATCGGTCGTCGGCCCGTTCCTCTCGGCGGCCCTCGCCGCCTTCCTCACGGTGGTCGGTCTTTCGTTGCTGCCACCGCAAGCGGTGAGCTCGGGGGTCGAATGGCTGCGCCAGTCCGTGCGCCACTCCATGCGGTCGGTCGAGCGCCAGACCCCGCCGACCGCCGGCGAGTTGCGCACCCATACGGTTCGCGCCGGAGAGACGCTCTCTGTGATCGCCGAGCGCATCCTCGGGGATGCCGAGCTCTGGCCCGAGATCTACAACGCTAACCGCGACCGGCTGAGCTCTCCGT
>JAUUZB010000999.1 GCA_030590185.1 Deltaproteobacteria bacterium | reverse complement strand
GGACTCATCGCCGCTCTGACGCGTGCCGATGGTCGCGAGGGCACCGCCACCACTGACCGTGAACACGTACCAATCGACATCTCCGGCGAAATCAAAATCCGCAAAAACAGCCGTCCGGCCCATCACTAGTCCGCCGAGGGGATGCGCGTCCTCCTCCACGTCGTTCGGCTCGATCTCTGGGGCGCCGGCGCAGTATCCCGTCGCGGCGTCGCAGGCGACCACACAGGGGAGTTCAACAGCGAAACCGTCACCGGTCACGTTGCAGATCTGAAGGGTATCGCCGGCGCACCCGCTCATCCTGGGCATGCAGAGGAGCTCATAGATGTCGACCACCAGCTCGTAGGACCCGGCTCGCGGGTCCCCTGCGGAGGTGTAGCCGACCTGGATCCAGTAGTCACCGGCGGGCAGAGTTTGTTCGAGTTTCGAATACGCCCTTCCCGCACCGTCATCGTTAGAATCGATCAAGACCTGAGCGGGTGGCGGCGTCGAGCTTACGCCGTACAGCCAGATCTCGGTGTCGAAAGTCTCGCTGCCGCTTAGTCGGGTCTGGATGATGACGTTTGCCGGCCCTGCCAGGGTAAACGCGTACCAATCGAAGATGCGTTCGTTGGTCGCGATCTCACCGGCGACGACGTGCTGGCCCCCAACCACGGTGCCCCCGGCGCCCAGGTCGTGCGCCGTGGCAGGGGTGTCGTTGTTGCCGACCTCCACCACGGCGGTGCAGCGATCCGTAGTGATGTCGCATCCGGACGCGCACAGGATCGGATCCTCGAAGCCGTCACCGGCGGCATTGCAGATCCCCAGGGTGTTGGCATCCACACAACCCGCATGCCCCGCGGCGCATGTCGCAAAAAGATCCACGGCCTCGACCTCGAGGCGGTATAAGCCGGCCGAGGAGTAGGAATCCACCAGCACGTAGTAGGTGCCCGGTGCGAGCTCGGCATCTAGGTACGAGTAGAGACCGCTGCCACCATCGTCGTCGTTGTCGATCACCCCGTCGGTATCGTTCGCCAGAGACAGCAGAGTGTCGGGTAATTGGACCCCGAGCTGGAGCGTCTCGATACGGACCCGGGCGTGCGTATCAACGCTCAACTGCCAGATGTCCACCACGGGACCTCCAGCGGTGGGCCCAAAGGACCCCCAGGCTCTGGTGACATCGAGGCCGCCGGCGGGATCCGTGTCGAGTGCACCCAGCGGGCTCGCCTCGTCGGCCAGGTCGTTCGGCTCGGTCTCCCCTAACCAACCGGCATACGGGCTCACGTCCAGATCGACCATCAAGTCGAAGAGCGGCTGCGCGCTGGGCGTATCGCCGTTCTCCACCGCGACGTAGAAGACGGAGCTCGGTTTCCCCAGCCAGGCCACCGTCTCGTCGTCGCCGGCGCCTAGGTCGTCGACCCACTGGATCCAATCAAAGAACGGTTCACCGTTGCCGTCTTTGTCCACGGCCAGGATCGGAGAGTTGAACAGTCGCATGCCCAGATCGAGGTCGCTGCCGGGCGTGGCGGCGATGGTGAGATCACCCAGATCGTTGGTGTCGATACGGAAAAAGCTCCTCGCGTGGGTAGCCGCCAACGTGTCGATGGCGGCAAGCGTGATGCTCGGCGTGGATGCGTCGACCTGCCCGACGACGGTTAAGGGAAAGGTCTCGACCGTGAGATCGTAGGAGTAGGCGCCGACGATCCAGGGTAGGTTCCCATCCCCGACCACCGCGTAGTAGGTCCCCGGCTCCAAGACGATGTACAGCAGGTTCTCAGCCGGGGTTGATCCGACCGCGAGACCCGCGGCGTCCAGGACGATCAGCTCGGGGTCGGCTACGACATCCTGAATGTCGAGGGTGATACCGAGCACGGCCTCGCTGGTGAGCGTGAAGCCATAGAGGTTGCTCTGGCCGAGCCCCAAGGTTTGGTCGACGAGGGTGAGCGGCGCAGCCTCTGGATCGATGGCGGTCGGCGTGCGCAGGGTCACGCTGAGCGTGAACCCGGTCTGCTCGCTCAGCAGCCAGGTGTGGTCGACGGTGACCAGGAGTTGTCCCGAAGCGGGCACCACGCGGAGCCCGGTGGAGCCCTCACCGATAAATCCCGAGTAGTCAGGATGCGCGGTCCAGAAGAGTCCCCCCGCCAGGACGTCGGCGGGCACCACGGCGAGCTCGACTATGCTGCCGGGGGGCAGGTCGAAGCGCCACTGGGGTACGTCTCGCAAATCACCCGAGACCTCCAGCCCCGACGTCTCAACGGTCGCAGCGGGGTTGGCGATCGGAGTTACCCCGACCAGATAGGTATAGTCGTCCGCGCCATCCCACGCGGGCAGACCGCCGCCCGGGATGACACCGAGATCCTGGTAGCGCGCCACGGTGTTGGCTCCGTCGCTCACCTCTAGGTAGTAGGTACCGTCCAAGGGGAGCACTGTCTCGCGCTGGGCGTTGCGTGAGCCGAGCGGCAAGGCGAGGCGGAACGAGATGATGAGGCCTTCGCTATTTGGGTAGAACAAGGTGACGGCCGCCGATGGTACGCCCACGGCGGTTGCTTCGATGCGGATCCGCTGGCCAGCCATGCCGGTGAATCCCCAGGTGTCGAAATCGCCGTCCGGCAGACCGTCGCCGTCGAGGTCGACGGTCTCGATGGTGCCAGTCAGCAAGATGGTTTCGCCGATGACACCCGGCAGGGTGAACGTCGTCTCGGTGCCGCCAACGCGGATGTCGTTCGGCTCGGCGGCCTCGACGACGTCTGCGTCCGCCAGTGGATCGATCGGCACACACAGCCCGGCTACCTCGAGGGTGCCTACCCCGCAGCCGCGCTCCGGCCTACAGGCGGCGCCGTCCCACACCTCGCCGGCCGGGCACAGCTGTTCGGTGGGCACGCAGGTGCCGTTGACGTTTGTCGTATCGGGTGCGCAGCCCGTGGCCACGCAGGCGGCGCCGTCCCACACCTCGCCGGCCGGGCACAGTTGTTCGGTGGGCACGCAGGTGCCGTTGACGTTTGTCGTACCGGGTGCGCAGCCCGC
>JAUUZB010000065.1 GCA_030590185.1 Deltaproteobacteria bacterium | reverse complement strand
ATCAGACGTGGCCGTGTCCTGTGCCAGTACCTGTGGGACTGACGCCGCTCTATGAACTCGCGCCCACGGCTGTGGGCGGTCTCGCCGTCGACACAGACAACGTCTATTTCATGGATGTCAATAGTATCAAATCCGTACCATTGGCTCTTCACGGCTCTCCTGAGACGCTCGAAGTACGTTGCATGAGACGCAAGCCCACCGATTTCCAGAAGCATCGAGATGTGCAATTGTATTATCCGGAGCCGGTGATTCTAGAGGAAAACCGCGGCACATATGATCTGGTCCTGGCTGGTGGCCGGGTCTTCTGGTCAGAGGCAGATACCAACTACTTCCATTTATCCGACGATAAAAGGCTCATGAGTATTGCAGTGGATAGCGGCGACCCGACCACCCACTTCACTGCTTTCGACACGGCCGATTCTAGCAGCGATGCTCTTGGGCATATGGTTGCGGTTGCGGGTGATTGGATATTTTTTTCTGCCTATATCAATGGCGTATTGGGCATCATGAAAGCCCCCGTTGATGGTGGGGATCCTGTGCTATTCGTCGAGGACGAAGTGCCCAAGTACGAAATCGTTGCCGACCAGCATGCCGTTTACTGGAACGTCTGGGCGACTGAAGATGAGCGAGAGGATAATCCGAAACGCGGTGACCGCATAAAGATGATCCCAATCAGCGGCGGGCAGGTGACGATACTGGTGGAGGATGCTGGGGTTGTGTTGAATATGGTCGTCGATGACACCCACCTATACTGGATAGACAAGCATTACTATGCAGCCCCGACCGACCCCACTGGCCAAAATGCCCACAAGATAAGGAAGGTACCGCTTACGGGCGGGCCCGCGGCGGACCTCGTTGTTAGTCAACGCCATCCCTTCGGTATTGCCATTGACGAGACACATGTTTATTGGACCGATGCAGGTGATGCTGGCGGCGGTGCTGTGCGCAAGGTTCCAAAGCAGGGAGGAGCAGTAACCGAGCTGGCCTGGGATCTCGACGGCCCTGGAAGTATCACCGTTGACGACAATTGGGTCTACTGGGGCAACGCGGGTGGGTACTCCGACAGCTTTCTCACCAAGACGCTCAAATAGTCACGCACAACGCCACACCTTCCATGCGAGCATGGCTTGACTGGAAAAGGGAGTAGATAATGAGGCGTCTCTGGTTGCTCGGGACAGTAATCTGCGCGGCCACGATCTTTGGCTGCGGCAGCGGTACACAGGGCGGTGGTGGTATCGGCGGCGGCACAGGTGGCACTGGTGCGGGTGGCAATGGTGACGGCGGCACAGGTGGCGCAATCGGCGGTGCAGGCGGTGCAGGCGGTGCAGGCGGTGCAGGCGGTGCAGGCGGTGCAGGCGGTGTTGGCGGTGTTGGTGGCGCAGGCGGCACCGCCGGCAACGTAACGAGGTTCTGCGATGCCTACATAGGCCGCATTGCCGAATGTGTGCCTGACCTGCCACCTGAGCAGGTTGCCGAGGCCATGGCAGAATGCATAGCCGATGGCTCGGAGTGGGAGCACTGGAGCGAAGAGTTCATCATGAGCTTCGAAACCTGCAGCGCGGCCCTCGACTGCGCTGACGCCGAGAACCTCGACGATATCTGCTTCACGCAAGCGATCGCCGACGTGAACGCCGGCCGGCTGTCAGACAACGTCCTCACGACGTGCATTCCCAACACCGCCGCCTGCGAAACCCTGGTGCTCGATGCCGCGTTTGCCGCCGAGACCGGCGCAGAAGCAGATTGCCTGCGGCGCTGGGCGGAATGCAGGCCAGAAGGCCCGTTCAATCCGTTTTGGTCGGAGGATCACTGCCTATCTATGTTGGCGCTCGACCAGGCTGCGGCGCAAGGGGCCGCAGCTTGTGTCCCGCTGGCGTGTGCTGAGGTCGTGCCGTGTTTGACCGGCTGGGGAGCCTTCAACTTCTGATCAACGACGTTGGCGCTGAACAATAGGAGCCCGCTCTTTTAACTAGCCCCGGAGCCCCCACCCGACTCGCCCCCAACCGCCGCCACCAACTCCACCCGCGTGATCTCCGACGGCGAGCCGAGTCGCACCGGGATCGCGATGTAACCCGTGCCCCGGTTGACGTAGAGCTGCGTCGCTCCGACCCGGGCGAGTCCCGCGACCACCGGAAAGACCAGGTGCGCGAGCCAGGTGAAGGGCCAGATCTGACCGCCGTGGGTGTGGCCGGAGAGCTGCAAGCCGACCCCGTGCTCGGCGGCTTCGCCCACCGCCGACGGACGATGGGCGAGCAGCACCAGCTCGCGGCTCGGATCCCGTCCAGCTAAGGCCGCGGGGAGGTCCGGCCCGTGCCCGGTGCGGCGACCCACCGGGTCCTCGATGCCGGCGAGGTCAAAGCTGTCGGCGCCCTCGCCGATACTGACCCGCTCGTTGCGCAGCACCCGCACGCCGAGCCGCTCCAAGAACAGGACCCAGGGCTCGATGCCCGCGTAGTAGTCGTGGTTGCCGCTCACGAAAAACACGCCGTGGGTAGCGCGCAACTCGCCGAGGGGCTCGACCGCCGCGCCGAGGCGCGCGACCGGACCATCGACCAGATCGCCGGTGATCACCACCACGTCGGGTGCCAGGGCGTTGACCCTGCGGACCACCTCGGCCACGTAGTCCCGGCGGATGACGTGGCCCACGTGCACGTCGGTGATCTGCACGATCGACAGGCCGCTCAGCGCAGCGGGGAGACGTTCCAACACGATCCGCACCCGCGTCAGGTATGGACCGCCCAACACGGAGCGCAGGCCCGCGCCGAGCAGGCCGAGGGAGGCCACCAACGCACCCCCGACGGCGAGACGCGAGAGGAACACCCGGCGCTCCGGGTCGCGCAGGCCCGGGTCCGCGCCCGCGATCGTGGTCGCCGCGGCCTGCGCCCAGCGCACCAGATCGATGCCGAACAGAGTGAGAATCAAGAACAGCGCCAACCCCGCCCAGATCAGGACCGGCCAGGTGATGGCGTCGACCTCGAGGCCAAAACGTCGGCGCGCGATCTGGACCACGAGCATCCCGACCGCGGCGCCGGCGAGCAGCACGGTGAGGATCGTTGGCCAGGGCTGGGGCCAGCCCGGCGCGCGGATCAATCGCGCCCACATATAAAGGTGGAGGCCTACGAATAGACCGGACGCGATCAGGACGAACGGTATCGCTGCGGCTGGTTGCACCGGGTCACGCGCCCCCTATCGAGAAACGAACGTCCACCAGCTCTTCGGAGATGCGCCACAGGCGCAGACCGTGGTCCGCATCCTTAGAAGCGTCGTTGGAATCGACCCGCTTCGGGTGCCCGCCCATCTCCATCCACCCCCCCGGGCCGAAGTATTCGCCGCCGCCCACCTCGGGTGCGGTGGCGGCATAGAGGGTGGGCCAGGCGCCCTTGTCTTGGCCCTGGGCGAAGATGGGGTTGAGCAGTCGACCCATGCCGGAGTTCTTCTGCAAGTTCGTAGCGCTCCACCCGGGGTGTGCGGCTACGGCGATCACCTCGGCGCCGATCTCCGCGAGGCGGCGTTGCAGCTCGAAGGTGAACAGGAGGTTGGCCAGCTTGCTCTGGCCGTAGGACTTCATCTTGCTGTAGCGCTTCTTTTCCCAGCTCAGGTCCTTGAGGTCGACACCGCCCCAGCGGTGGGCACCGCTGCTGACCGTGACGACGCGCGCCCCCGGGGTCGCGAGCAGGCGATCGAGGAGCAGGCCGGTGAGGGCAAAGTGGCCGAGGTGGTTGATGCCGATCTGCAACTCAAAGCCGTCCTCGGTCTTGCCGTAGGGAGGCATCATCACCCCGGCGTTATTGATCAGGAGGTCCAGGGACTCGGAGCCCTGCCGGAAGCCCTCGGCAAAGGCCCGCACCGAGGCGAGGCTTCCGAGGTCGAGGGTGGCGAGCTCGACCCGGGCCTCTGGCAGCTCGCTTTTGATCGCTTCGATGGCGGCGGCGCCCCGACCCGGGTCGCGGCACGCCAGGATCACGCTCGCCCCCTTGCGGGCGAGCTCTCGGGCGGTCTCGAAACCGATACCGCTGTTGGCGCCGGTGACGATGGCGGTTTTTCCGGTTTGATCGGGGATCTGCGCGCTGGTCCAGGCCGTGTTGGTCATGTCTGGGATCTCCGTGGCGGCTCGCTCAGCGCCCTCGAGGTTGATGACGTCAGGTCACAACGTAGGGCTGATCCAGGCCGGCGCCAGCGGTTTTTTTGCCGCGCCAGCGGCCGGGGCCGGAGAGCGAAAGGACGAGGCGGGGGCTCGGGCCCGGGCGTTCTCAGTCGTCGCGGCCGGTGGACAGGTCGCTGTCGATCTCCGCACGGGAAATCGTGAAGTTCACGTCCTCCTCGGTCAGGCCGATGCCGACGAACCCGATGAACCAGTCGAGCAGGTTGTTCAGGCTCGCGGGTACGGTCCGCGGACGTGCCAGATGGGACCCGCTAGGTGTCCGAACGTTCGTGCTATTTTTCTCTTGATAAGGATTGGGGATGGGGGTGGCTACCATGGGAGTCTCCTAACGGTGTGTTGCGATGAGCAGTTCGAAGGCGCGGCGGGCTCGGTCCTCGGCGTTCGAGTCAGCCAAGAGCCGGTGATACAGGTGAAAGGCCATCATGATGCTGTAGATCTGAAAGGCGATTTGTTCAGGGTCGGCCTCGGCGCTCAGGTGCCCCTCGGCCTGGGTGATGCGCACGCTGCGCGCCAGGGTCTGGGTCCAGTCCCGCTGGCTGGTGACCAGGTGATCCCGGACCCGGCCGGGGCGATCGTCGTACTCCACCGCGGCACCAAGGAAAATGCAGCCCCCCTCGCCGCTGCCCGAGCCCCAGGCGAGCCAGTTGTCGAACATGGCGCGAAGCCGGGGCTCACCCCGGGGCGCCCGGACGGCCGGCCGCACCACCGCATTGATGAACTCCGCCACGCCCCGCCGCAGCACCTCGACCTGAAGGGTTTCCTTGGACTTGAAGTGGGCGAACAACCCGCTCTTGGACAGGCCGACCCCCTTGGCGAGCCGGCCGATGCTCAGGGCATCGAGACCCTCGAGACGAGCCACGTTCAAGGCCGTATCGAGGATCGTGGCTTTGGTCTCCTCGCCTTTCATGATTCTAAAATAGCACGACCGTTCGTTTAGTCAAGGGGGAACTGACCGGCCGGGTCCCAGGTCGGATCCGGAGCCAGGCACAGGGCTTCGAGCCGTTCGAAGAAGCGACCTACGTGGATGCCATCGACCAGGGCGTGGTGGGCTTGGACCGAGAGCGGCATGAGCTGACGGCCGCCCTGCTCGAAGAGCTTGCCCCAAACCATACGCGGCACGCTGTCGTGGGGGTGATAGCCCATGGCGTGGGTTACCGAGGTGAAGGCGACCCAGGGCAAGGAGGACATAAACAGGTAATCGTCGCGGCCGGGCTCGTCGTCGAGGCTCGGGGCGGCGCGCAAGGCCGCGATGCGTTCCTCGGCACGGGCCAAAAAAACCGCGATGTCGGCGTGGAAGGGCACCTCGCAGAAACTAAAGGCGTCCTCCACCTCCGTGCCGATGGTGAAAGATGGGTGGACCAGCTCGTGCTCGACGATCTGCCCGTCGCGGATCCGCTGGCGGAACTCTGGAATGTCGTTGGCCACGCGCGCCAGCAGGTAGGCGAAGCTAGAGGTCAGGCGACAACCGGCGGCCTTGGCCCGCGCCACCCAGGGGCCGACTTCCACCGGGGCGCAGATCGAGAAGTGCGGGTGGTTCATCTCCCGGAAGAGATCGAAGTGTCGGCGGTGAAACTCGTTTTCGATTTCGATGACGCGCATGACGACTCCGGCCCGCGGGGGCACCCGTTAGCATCGCGCCGCGGCGAGTAAAAAGCCAGGCTCGCGGCGGCGACTCCGGCCGATCGATCCTACGGCGTGAGCTCACCCCGATCGAGCACCACGCCGGTCAAGCTCACCGCCTCGAAGCTCACCCGGTCGCCGCACACGCTGAAGAAGACCTGGTGAGGATGAGCGCTGAAGGCCGCGACACGATCCGACCAGGGTAGCGTTTTATCCTGGGCATAGTGAGGCGCACCGCCGCCGCCGGTGATGAAGGACCAGACCGGGGTGCGAAAACTCGGCTTGATGGCGGCGTCGACGAGCAGTCGGCTGTAGTTGTGCTCGTCACCGAACAGGCCGGCGCGCGCTCCGTGGTCGCTGAGGATCTGCCAAAAGGCGTCGCGGCGGGCGAGCACCTCCGGGATGCGGCCGTCCCAATACATGGCGTCACCGGCGTGGCCGCCGTTGGGAAAGGCCGGTTCATGGGTGAGCACGAACAAATGCTTGGCGCCACCAGCGCGCGCCGAGGTCAGGTCGGCCCGCAGCCAGGCGAGTTGCCCATCGCTGACCCAACCCTGGCGAAAGCCACGGCCGGCCGCCGGGTGGTCGTCACGATCCGGGTGGGACTTTTGGTCGTAGTCAGTGTTCACCACCGCAAAGTGCGCCTTGCCGTAGTCGAAGCTGTAAACGTTCTCATCCAGGGTCGGTGCCCCGTCCGTGGCTGGTTGCGGCCCGTTGTTCGGGTTGACGAATGCGGCGGCGAAGAGAGACTCAGAGGTCCCGTCGCCCCGGCGGTCGGCGTACCAGCCGGGCAACCAGGCATCCATCAGGATCTCGTGGTTGCCCATGGTCTCGTAGATCGGCAGGTGCATGGCGTAGGGCGTGGCCACCTGGCGCCAGCCATCGAGTTGGTAGCGGAAGGCGCCCGGTACGGTGGTGGCGCCGTCGATCAGATCGCCGACCACCACCACGAAGGCGACCCGCCGTTCGAGCGCCGCGGCGAGCAGCCCCTCGAGCACCTGACGGTTGATGCCGCGGTAATCGAACAGGCCGCCCCCCGGGGCACGCCGGGTGTCGCTGAGGATCGAGAAACGAAACCCGGCGCTCGGATCCGCAGGCGCGGTGCGCAGGGTGCCGTTGGCCTGCCAGGCGGTTTCGCCACGGGCATCGGTGGCGAGGGCCGCGTAACGGTAGGCGCGGCCCGGGGTCAGGCCGCTGACGACGATCTCGTGGTCGTGGCCCAGCCCTAGGCTCGCGAATCGCCGGTCGCCACCGCCGCCGCCACCGCTGCCGCTGCCGCTGCCGCGCAGCACCACCGCCGCGCGGGTTGGCGTATCGGTTTGGAACGAGATGACCGCGCCGGTATCGCTGACCCGATCCACAAACGGCCCGAGGCGAAAGGCCGGTAGCTGCACGAACCGCGCACCCGCCCCGCACGGCACGGGCTCGCAGCGAAAGCCAATCTCGCCGTCGTGGATCGGGGCCTTGCCCTCGTCGTCGTCGTGCATCACCACCCGAAAGGCGAGCACCCCGCGACCGCGCTCGGCGGCGCCGCTCTCGTCGTAGGTCGGGTCGATGATCCAGCCCACCTTCTGACTCGCCCGGTGCGCGGTCACCGGCTCGCCCGCGTCGTAGGCCTCGGTCTTGCGCCACACCGTGGTTCGGGTGAGCCCGGCGTAGAAGTGCATGCCCACCGTGGTTCGACCGGCGCGCAGGGGCCGCAGGGTCTCCCAACGGACCGTCAGCAGGCCGTCCGGTTGCAGCGCGGCCACCGGCTCACGGCGCAACCAAAGATCGTGCACATCCACGGGCACGGGGCGCTCACCCCGGGGCAGGTCATTGCGGCCGTGGCGACCGAAGAAGGCGATCATGCTCAGCTCCGCCCGCTCGCCGTCCGAGCGGTGCAACGGTGCTCCGAGCTCACCAACCGCGGGGGTCGGTGGGATCGTATCCGGCCTCCCGAGGCCCTCGAGCCAGGTCCCGTGCGTCGCGAGCTCCGCCCCGGACCAGGGGGCCGGCAGCGGGGCGGCTGGGGAGGGGGCACAGGCGACATCCGCCGGCCTCCCCGGCCCTCGGTCCATGCCGGGGGCCTTGGGCGTGCAGGCCGTCAATACTCCCAGCCAGACGACCACGGACTTGGCAGCCAATCGATTCAGGTGCATCTTAGGCTCGTAATGCCCGAGCGGCTATCGACACAAGGGGATCCCACGGGGAGGCGCCCTGGCAGGAGGTGAGTTGTCGTGCGGTTGATCTGTTCCTATTGCCAAGCAGAAATGGGCGACAAGGAGCCCCTCGACGACGGGCGCATCTCCCACGGCATGTGTGACGGGTGCTTTGAGCATTTCTCCAAGCAGTGGGGCGGCCAGACTCTCGGCGAGTATCTCGATCAGTTCTCCTTCCCGGTGATGGTCGTGTCCGGCGAGCGCCGGGTGTTGGCGGCCAACCAAACGATGGCGGACATGCTCGGCAAGAGTGAGCGCGACATGTTCGGCCTGCTCGGCGGCGAGGCCATCGACTGCGTCAACTCCCGTAACCCCGGAGGCTGCGGCGCCGACATCCACTGTCACACCTGCACCATCCGCCTCGCGGTGGTCGACACCTGGGACACGGGCCGGCCCTACGTGCAGGTGCCGGCGAGCTTGACGGCCGGGGGTGGACCGATTCGGTTTCTGGTTTCAACGGAGAAACGGGACGACACCGTGGTGATCAAGCTCGAGGACGTGACTGAGGACGACTCAACAAATTGATCAACTCGGGCCCGGGCCGGTGACCCGGCTGGCGCCGCGGTCTTCCTGTTTGTCGTAGCCGCGAGGCGCCCCAGCGTAACTCAACGCTTCTTTTTCTTTTTCTTCTTTTTCTTCTTCTTTTTGGGCTCCGCTGACTCGGCGGGCGGCTCCTCAGCGGCGGGCTCGACGGGTGGCTCCTCCAGGGAGGGCTCGGCCAAGGCGGCCGTTCGCTTCTCCAGGGCACTCTCCACCGGGCGGCTCTTGCAGCCGTCCTCGCACTCGGCGCGGCGCTTGGCGCAGGTGACCACGCACCCCGAGTCGGATTCGTTGGCCGAGCAATCCTGCTCACAGAAGTCGAACTGCTGCTTGGCGCGGCTGAGGCAAACCGCCTCGCTCGGTTCGTGGGGACGACGGCGGCAACGGGTGAAGGCGTCGTTGATGCCGTTCGGCTGGATCGCCTCCACCAGGGAGGCGATGCGCACGAATCCAACCCGACCGAGCGGGTCCCGGACCATGGCGAACCCAACCTCCTCGAGGGCGTGGAGTACGACTACTTGCTCGTTGCGCTCCAGCAGGGTGATCTCCGGATACTCGCCGCTGCCCCCCGGGCCCGCCTGGAGGGGCTCCTCATCGAGCAGATGGGCCGGGTACTCGTTCGGGCCCGAGCCGGCGAGGTAGAACCACGGGAACGCGACTAGGATCAACGCCAGGAGTGCGGCGACCCCGACACCGACCTTGAGCGCGATTGGCGCGCCGAACACGTAGCGTTTGAGATCGGTCTGCGCGGCGCGCACCGACTCGGCCGGGAAGGACATGGCGGGCGCGGCCTCCGCCGCTGGATCCGGGCGGTCGTCATCAAACCGTTCGTCGTCACCGTCGGCGGCCTCGCCGTCGTCGCTCGCGTCGCCAGCCTCTCCGCCGTCGTCATCGCCCCAGCTCGTTTGGCCAGCCTCGCCGTCGTCGCCTCCCCCAGCGTCTGGGTCGTCGCCGGCGAGCGCCGCCGCTGCCGCGGGCGGAGTATTCTCAGCCGCCATCAGCTCCGGATCGGCGGGCTCACCATCTTTTGCTGCCCCAGCGGAATCGCCAGCCGCGTCTCCATCGGTCGGGGATGGCGCGTCGTCTGCGTTGCCCGCGTCGCCGGCCGAGGGATCGTTCCCCGGGTCCCCGTCCGGGGTCGCGGCGTCCTGGCCGTCCTCGCCCGTTTTGCTGTCAGCCTCTGCGGCACCGGCAGGCTTGGCGTCGGTTTTCTCGTCCGCGGGGTCGTCGCCGGTCGGGCTCGGCGTGTCGCCGGCGGTAGCCGGAGCCGGCGTGGTACCTGCGGGGGTAGGGACGGACGCACCGGGGGTTGGGGCGGACGCAGATCCAGCGGGCGAGGCTGGAGTCGGCACGCCGGGT
>JAUUZB010001033.1 GCA_030590185.1 Deltaproteobacteria bacterium | reverse complement strand
GCGGTGCGGCCTACGCGGTGGCCGCCGTTCTTTTGGCTCGGGGACTCGGTGATCGTGCTGCGTCGGAGGCCGCTCAAAGCTCAGATCCCAGCCGTTCCTAGTCCAAGTGTATAAATAGCTCCGGCCGCCCGCGTGGCCACCGCTGCGTGGCCCTGCTACAAGGCGCCCGCCATGCTCAGAATTTTGCGAGAGCCGATCACACATTTCATGATCGCCGGCGGTCTGGTCTTTCTCATCTATGGGATGCTGACCCGTGGCGACGCGGACCCGCGCCAGATCACGGTCAGTGATGAGATGGCCGCGGCCCTGCGCAAGGATTTCGGCCGGCGCTTCGGGCGGGCACCGACGCCCGACGAGGGCGAAGCGCTCGTGCGCCAGTGGGTCGAAGATGAGGTCCTGGTGCGCGAGGCGCGCCTGCTCGGGCTCGACCGTGGCGATCCGATCGTTCGGCGCCGCCTGGTGCAAGCGATGCGGTTCTTCATTGAGGACAGCGCCGCCCTCGCCGATCCGAGCCCGGCGGACCTGGCCGCCTGGCTAGCCGAGCACCCCAACGATTACCTCCGGCCGGCGCGGTTGGCCTTTGAGCAGGTCTTCTTCAACAGCAGCCGCGGTCTGCCAGAGGCGGAGGCGGCCGCACAAAAAGCCAAGGGCACCGCGGCGCTGAGCGCGGGGGTGACCGGGGATCCGTTCATCCACGGACACAGGCTGCCCCTCTCGGACCGAAAACAACTCGAGCGCACCTTCGGGGCAGAGCTCGCCAGTGCGCTGTTCGACCTGGAGGGCGAGCGCTGGCACGGGCCGCTGCGCTCCAGCTTCGGCTATCACCTGGTGCGGATCACGCAGCGCCAACCGGAGCGGACCCCAGAGCTAGCCGAGGTTGAACGACAGGTTAGGCGCGACTGGCTGGCCGAGGAGCAGCGCCGGGTCACCCGCCGGAGGATCGCATCCCTGAGCGAGCGCTATGCCATCGCCGGAGCGAACGTCGGGCCATGAGGCACGCGGTGGGCTCGCGGGTCGCCGGCTTGGCGTTGATCGTCCTGGTCTCGGCGCCGCTGGTGGCCGAGGCCCATGGCATTGGCCTCGGGCTGTTGGAGCTGCAAGAGCTCGGGCCGGGGCGCTTCGCGGTGCTGTGGAAGACCAACCGCCCCCAGGATGAGGTGGCACCCGTCTTCCCCGATCCGTGTCGCGTTCTAGGACCGGCCGAGGATCTCGCGGCTCGCGGCCCCCACCGTTTTGCCCTCGACTGCGGCGCCGCGGGCGTGGCCGGGCGGGAGCTCACCTTTGCCACCGGCAGCGGTCGAACCGCCGACGTGCTGGTCAAGGTTTCATGGGTCAACGGTGGAGTCTTCAGCCAGATGTCACGCCTCGGCGCCCCGGTGAGGGTCGAGCTGGATCCCGTGCCGGCCACGGCCGCAACCCTCGGCCGTTACCTCGCCATCGGTGTCGAGCACATCCTCGGTGGCGTCGACCACCTGCTGTTCGTGCTCGGGCTGCTGCTGCTGGCCGCCGGATGGCAGAGGCTGCTCCAAGCGATCACCGCCTTCACGGTTGCCCACAGCCTGACCCTGTTGGTGGCCGCCCTCGACGTGGTGCGGGTGCCGGCGCCCCCGGTCGAGGTGGTGATCGCCTTGAGCATCATCTACCTCGCCTCGGAGGCCGCACGTTCCCGGTCGAGTTCCCAGGGACGACGGCTGACCGTTGCTGCCCTCGCCTTTGGCCTGCTGCACGGCCTCGGTTTCGCAGGCGCCCTCGCCGACATTGGTGTGCCGCGGGGCCAGCTGTTGGTCGCTCTGCTCGGCTTTAACCTCGGGGTCGAGGTAGGCCAGCTGATCTTCGTGGCCGCGGTTGGACTGCCGCTGGTGGCCCTCCTGCGCTGGCGACCGGTCTGGGCGGGTGGACTGCGCTGGGCGAGCGCCTACGGGATGGGGATCGTCGCCGTGGCGTGGACCTTGGCTAGGATGACCGCTTTTTGGACGACTTGAGGAGAGACTCGACATGAAACAGCCCGTCCTGATCCTCTCCGCGACCGCGGTGCTTTCCGGCGCCGTCGCCTGCGACGACGGGGATGCCCCCGGGATGTATGAGGTGATCTACACCGAGGACCGTGAGATCTGCGATCACCGCAATCCGTTGCGCAACGCCTATTTCGGCGACGTGCACGTTCACACCGCCCACTCCTTCGATGCCTACACCAACGATAACCGCAACGGCCCCGCCGAGGCCTACGCCTTTGGTCAGGGGGAGCCGATCCAGCTGCCGCCCCTCGACGCCAACGGCGTCGGCACCCAGACCGTGCAGCTCGAGCGGCCACTCGATTTCGTGGCGGTGACCGACCACTCGGAGTTCCTCGGCGAGATCGCGATCTGCGATGACCCGACCGCGGACGGCTATGACGCACCGGAGTGCGTGCAGCTGCGGGAAGATCGCGGCCTCGGAACCTTTCTGTTCGGGATCAAGCTCGGCAGTACGCCGGAGCGTTTCGACTTCTGTGGCGAGGCGGACGCCGACTGCCTCGACCGTTCCCGCGGCGTCTGGCAACGAATCCAAGAGGACGCCGAGGCGGCCTATGATCGCACCGCCGAGTGTGGGTTCACCTCTTTCGTGGCCTACGAATACTCGGGTGCACCGGAGCTCAGCAATCTGCACCGCAACGTCATCTTTCGTAACGCCTCGGTGCCGGAGGACACGACTTCCTACTTCGAGCAATCGGATCCGCCGGGGCTGTGGCAGGAGGTGGAGACCGCCTGTGGCGCTGTGGCCGACTGCGAGGTGTTGATGATCCCGCACAACTCGAACTTCTCCAACGGCAAGATGTTCCTGGTGGAGACGATCAGCGACCTCACCGCCGCCCGGGAGAAGGCAGAGCAGCGCGCTCGGCTCGAACCGCTGGT
>JAUUZB010000353.1 GCA_030590185.1 Deltaproteobacteria bacterium | reverse complement strand
GGACGGCAACGATCTCAATTTCGATTCCACCGCGCTCCCGGTCCCGGTCCCGGCCGACATTGGGCTGTAGGGGGGGACTCGACGTCGGAACTCTCCACGCCGGTTCGACCGGGCGAATCGGCAGCTCTGATGAATTATCTAATGTAGCCGATGGCCCGCAGGGTCTCGAGGTTGGCCTCGGCGGCGTCCGGCGTTTTGGGGTCAAAGGATTTCCACAGCGCGTGGGCGAGGCGATCGAGCTCGGTCCCGAGGGGGTGCTTGCCCTCACGGCCCGTGCGCGCCGAGAGCTCGGTTTGTTCCCGGGGATCCTCGGCGAGGTCGAACAGCTCGTAGCGGGGCACGCGTCCGTCGTAGTACATGGTGCGGATCATCGCCTGGTTGTTCTTGCGCAGTCGATGGATCCGCCGGCCGTTGCGGCTGTGGCTCGCGAGCAGGGGTTTGTCGGGGTAGGGCGCCTCGCCTCGCAGCCAGGGCATTAGTGACCGGCCCTGGATCGGGGCTAGGCCCTCGGCGGTGAGCGGCGCGACCCCCGCCAGGTCCAGGATCGTTGGCGTGAGATCGAGTTGCCCTAGGGGTTGCTCGATCCACGGACCGAGACCGGGGGCGAGGCTCGAATCCGCCGGAAGCTCGAGCAGGAGCGGCACCCAGACCATCTCCCGGTTGAGCGTCACGCCGTGGCCGAGTCGCCCATGGTCGAGAAACTCCTCGCCGTGGTCCGCGGTGAAAAGGATCAGGCCGTCGCGGCCAAAGGTCCGGCGCCAAGCCGCTAGCAACCTGCCGATCTGCCCGTCGAGGTGCCGTAGCTCACCGGCGTAGCGGTGTTGCAGCAAGGAAAGCTGGCCCGCGGTTGGCAACTCCCCCTGTCGTTCGACCAGCCGATCGCGAAAGCCGTAGAAGTCGATCGGCTCGGCGTCGGGTGGGTCCGGCGTGCCCCCGTGGGCGAGGTACGGCGCGTGGGGGTCCATGTACTGAATCCACAGGAACAGGGGTCGGTCATGGTGTGACTCAATGTGGGCCACTGCCGCGTCGGTGGCGCCGATGGCCCCGTCGTAGAAGGTCCGCGAGTGTTCCCGGAGCAGGAGCTGCAAGCGCTCCGGCAACAGCCGAAAAGCCCACAGGCTAAAGGCGAAGCGAAAGCTGGAGCGCTGGGTGAAGCTGTCCAGGCCGCGGGCAAACCCGTTGCGCGGCTCGAGGGTCATGTTGTCGACCACGGCGTGGGTCGCGTAACCGCCCGCCCGCAAGTGTTCCGCCAGGGTCGGGGCCCAGCTCGGAACGCGCCCGGCCGAGGCATCCATGGTGGTGGTGTGGATCCCGGTCAACAGGCTCGCCATGGCCGGCACGGTCCACCCGGCGGTCGACTCGGTGTCCGCGAATACCAGCGCCTCCTCGGCCCAGCCCCGTAGGTTGGGCGCCTCCGGGAAGTTGCGGTCGTCGCCGTACAACGTGTCGGCGCGCAGGGTGTCGGCGACGATGAACAGAATCGGCATTCCCCGTGCCGCCTCGACCGAGGGCGCCGCCGTTAACTGCCGGCCCCTGACGCGCTCGGAGTACCCGCCGATGGCGATTACCAGATAGAGCGCCGGGAGGATCCACCTGCGGTACAGCCTCCAGCGCGGCAGCCTCGGGATCCGTCCCCAGGGGAGCCACCAGGTGGCGAACCCAATCCCCGCCCCGATGGTCACCGCGGTCGCGGCCGCCACCGCGAGTAGGCCAAACGCCCCGGGGGTAGGATCGAACAAAGAGCCGAGCGCTACGAAGGCGCCGGTCAGGTCGGCGAGGAACGCACCGAGGGCGATGAGACCGCCCGCCGCGAGCCAGCGCCAACGGCTAGGAGGTTTTGGCACCGGGGCGACCCTCACGGCTGATACGGTAGCTCGATCCGCAAGTGGTCCTTGGCGTTGCGGCTCGACACCACCAGCCACTCCGCGTCCCCGAGGAACCGGAAGCCGGTGTCCACCAGGTGCTCGGCCAGCGCCAGATACGGAGGCCTCGCCTTGACCAGCGGTTGTAGCACCGAGCGCTCTTTGCCGCTCGAGAAGGGGATCTTCCAGCCCTTGAACCGCTTGACCACCGGCAGGTACTGGCCGGTCCCGCCGTTGATGATGGTGACTTTGAATGGCTCGAAGCGCTTGCGCGCAAAGGGCAGCACCAGGTCGACCCGGTTGCTGTGCATGACGCTCCCCATGCGCTGCGAGAATACGGTGAACAGCGTTCGGCCCGAGGCGGAGAGATAGAACAGTGCCTCCTCGCTGGTGTGGATCTCGCGTTCGATGGTGGCCTCGCGCTCGCGTTCCTCCCGATAGGCGACCTGCACGACCCCCCCGATCGTTTGCCACACGAAGAAGATCGGCTTTTGGGTGACGTTGCCCTTCCCGTCCTGCGCGACCGCCCGCCACACCGCTAGTCCCTTTGACGCCGGCTCCGGTGGCAAATGGTGGTGCAGAGAGCTCGGGTCCTCTTCACGGGAGAGATGTTGTTGGTGAGCGGCGACGAAGCGTCGGTGTTTGGCGAGGAACTTCTCCCGCACGCGCTTGACCTTGTCGACGAAGAAGTCGTCGTCGAACGCGACCGTCGCGCCCTCCTCTTTGGTGTAGCCGTACTTCTGGACCACCGAGCACTTGACGAGCGCATTGGTGCGCGTCTCGTGTGTGCAGTGGAACGCCGAGCCTTGGATCTCCCCCCCGGGATGCCGTTGCATGAGGATCTTGGCGATCGCGTATTGCGATTCGTCGGCCGCGATAGCGATCACGAAGCGCCGGTCCTGCTCGGCGGCATAGCAGGAGAGCACGGCCGCCGCGTGCAGAGCGAGCGCTACCGGGGCAACTACCATCTTTGCTGCTCGACGTTTCTACTTCCGGCCGCGAGCCAACCGCGCCCGGATGAACAGACCGCAGATCCCGACCAGCAGCAACGCGATGGTGGAGGTGGGATCCCCGCTGCTGCAATTGCAGCTTACGGTTCCGCCGCCGGTTCCGCCCGTGCCGTCGTCCCCGCCCGTACCGCCGTCGCCCCCCGGGCCGGAGGTCTCGAGACAGTTGTAGAACGCCCCGAGGTCGTCATAGCCACAGACCCAGTCGTAGGCGGCGCAGTCGGTGCTGAACACCGCCCGTTCGTCGCCTTCGCCATCGCAGTAGGACAACACTTCGCCGTCACACTGCCCATCAAAGGTGACCGTGCCGCACGGATCTACGTAGTCAACACAGTCATAGTAGTACTCGACATCGTTCCAGCCACAGGCGAAGCCATCAAAGGCGCAATCGAAGACTTCGTTAACCGGGTTCAGCGGGTCGGTGACGTCGTCACAAAAGATCACCAGCTCACCGATGCACCGACCGATGAAGGTCTCGTCGCCGCAGTCCCCCACGATTGGGTCGCAGGCATCGACCACCCACTCGAACCCGGCGATACACTCACAATATAGACCGTCGTAGTACTCCAACGGCCCACAGTCCCCTTCGATCAGCTCGCAGCTGCCATCCGGGATGTTGGGGTTGCCGTAGTAGCCGTCGTCGCAGGAGCAGGTGTCCCCCACGCGGTGGGCGTTCTGCGGGCAGGGCGCCTCGTGCAGCGGCACGCACTCGGCGCCAGTCGCATCCGGCTCGTAGCCGTCGTCGCAATAGCAATACTCACCATACTGAGTGGAGTTCGCGGGGCAGCCCGGGTCGGTGATCGCCTCGCAGGCGGTCCCGTCGAGGTTCGGCTGGTAGCCGTCGTCACATACACACTCGCCCCCAACGTCGGTGGAGTTGGCCGGACAGGTGCCGCCGGTGCCGACGTTGCCGTAGAGTCCGACGTCGTCGAGGGCGACTTCGAGGGCGGCACAGTCCATGCCACCGAGCGCCGCGCAGGCGGTATCGAGCGCGTTGACGAAGTCACTGAACTGCGATTGCGCTACTAGACCGCCCTGGTTGAGGGCGCGGTACCAAACCTGCTCGGCATCGGCCACAGTGGTAGCGGAGTAGTAGTTGTAGAAGGCGCGGTTGGGGATGCCGCTGTTGACGTGCACGCCGCCCCAATCGCCGTCCTCGGTGTTGGGGAGGTCCTGGTAGGTGGACATGTGATCTGGCTGAGAGTAGTCGGTGGGCGAGCTCATGCTGCGGATGGCGGCACCGACCAGCATGCAGTTTTCACCCACCAGGTCGTCGAGATCCTCGTAGCGCTTGTCGATGGCCGTGCCAAAGACGTCCGCGAAGTGCTCGTTGAGGGCGCCGGATTGGTTTTCATAGGCCAGCGCGGCGGTGGACTCGATGACGTTGTGGGTTAGCTCGTGGCCGGCGATGTCGAGGCACTGGGTGAGCTCGGTCATCTCGTAGCCGTCACCATTGCCGAAGAAGGAGATCGACACCGTTTGACCGTCGACCTGATCGATGTAGGCCGCGGCGTTGGCGTAGTCGACCCCGAAGTTGACCTGGTTGAGTTGTCCCTGGTCGGTGCCGGAGCCGCCGTGGTTCCAGCTCGGCCGGCCGAACTGGTCCTGGTAGTAGATGAAGGCCAGGGAGATGGCATCGTGGGCGTTGATCCCCTCGACGTGGTCGAAGGTGTTGCCCGTGCTGGTCTGGATCGGAACGGTGTCGACCGTATCGTAGTCGCTGGCTCGGTTCTGGGCGTCCTGGGTGCGGATTTCGGCGCCGTCGGAGAGGATCACCCGGTCCCACATGAAGACCGCCCCGTCGCTCGCGAAGTTCGTGCAGCCCAAGGCGCGATTGGTGCCGGTCCAGTCATCGCCGTCGCAGACCGCGGGGGTGCCGGTCTGGGTGTAGATGAGGGTTCGGCGGCCGAGGGTCGTGCCGGTGTCGGCGTCAAAGTAGAGCTTCGCCACCATCGGCAGGGTGCCCGGCCGGTAGAAGGCGACCTTGACCTCCCAGGCGAGACGCGGCTCGTTGCCAGCGATGAAGATCACCAGGCTGGCCCGCGGTCGCGCGATCAGGTCGCTGCCAGTGTAGTTGCTGACGGTCAGGGCGCGGCTGATGGCGTTGGGGCCGCTGAGCTCCGCGGTGACGTCGCATTCAAAGGAGGCGGGGTAGTGGCCAGTGATCTGGCGCACCCGGCGGTCTGGATCGAGCAGCACCGTGAGCTCGCCGTCGACCACCCGCAGGCCGCGGTAGCGCTGCTGGAAGCGCAGGTAGTGCCAGGCGGAGGAGGCGTTGGGCGGCTCCCAGCCGCGCAGGGTGAGCTCCCTGGCCGGGTCCTCGAGGCCGAGGAGGTCACGGTTGTTCGCCAGCCAGGCCAGCACGACCGCCGGGGTAGGCTCGATGGAGTCCGACAGAGCGTGGCCCCTGAGGAAGCGCAGGGTAGCTAGCTTGTGGTTGATCTCCACCCGAGCGGCGGGGAAGCGCGCTCGCACCACGGCGCCCAGGTTCTCGGGCCGGGGCCCGTTCCATACGCCAATGGGGGTGGGCACGCGCAGCGCCCCTGAGGAGTTAATAGGGGCTCGGAGATCGGGGTCGGAGATCGGTCCCGGGGAGGTCTGAGCGGCGGCGCTGCTGGTGATGAGCAAAGCAGTT
>JAUUZB010000603.1 GCA_030590185.1 Deltaproteobacteria bacterium | reverse complement strand
CGACCAGCATCAGCGCGCCGGCGCCGAGACCCCAGCCGAGCATTGGCAAGACGCGCTCCTCCCGCCTGAGCCCAACTCCGCCCAAGGCCGCAAAGGCCGGCCAGGTGATCAACGCCCCGAAGCGCGGGTAACCGAAGGAGATCACCTCGACGTAGCCGACCACCCCGTCGATCAACAACGCCAGGCCGGCCACGATCCCGGCCGCCACGAATACGCGGCCCCAGCTGAACGCGACCTCCGCTCCCGGCTCCACCGCGCCAGCGAGCCGCGGATCGGTGCCCCCCCCTGGCCGCACCGTGGCCGGAGGCGCACCTGGGCTCGCGTCTCGTGCGCCGGCGTCGCCGCTGGTGATCACCGTCGCGGGCTCCCCTCCAAAACGCCGAACCAACTCGTTGGCATCCTCCGGTGATAGCTTTGACAGGCGCAGGGTGTCGTCGCCGAACCGCACGCTCAGGTCCATGCCGCCAATCCCGCTGCGCACCTCCGGCGCCTCGGCGTCGGTGTAGAAGTATTCACTCTTGATCTCGAGCACGCCCTGACGTTCTTCGACCTGCACCAGATAATCATCCAACAACGCTACCCAACCCGGAAGCAGATCCTCGACCGGGATGATGCGGGCGATGGGGCGGGCATCATCGAGCTCCTCGGCCAAAAAGCGTTGAATCGCCTCTTTCATCCGGGGCTCCACCACGTCATCTCCCTCACCGCGTCAGGACGCGATGCGCTGTAGGCGGAGCAGCGGGCCCTCATCGGAGCCTGGCTCTCGTAGGTCGACCCGAGCCTCGAGGTACCACATCTTGTCCTCCTCTGGGTCGAGCAGGACTTGTTGCACCACCCACTGTCGCTCGCCGTCCGGTTTGATCATGGTCAGGTCGGGGAAACGCGCCCGGTGGTCGAAGATGATTCGATCGTACTGCTCGAAGTAGGGCGCCAGCGCCGCTTCGAACCGCTCGACGGTCCAAGCTTCCTCCTCCTCCCCGCTCGCATCCTCCTCCTCGGCCTGGACCGCCCGGATCGCCACCAGCGCCTCTTCATAGTCGCGCGCCGCCAGCGCCTTGACCAGCAGGTGCATCTCCGCCCGCAGGCGCGCCATGAAGGCCCGCGGATCCCTGGTGATGTCGAAGCGGGGCGGCTCGGCGCCGGCTGCGGTCTCCTCGCCCTCCTCCTCGGGTCCCGGCGCGAGCATGCTCTCCCACTCCCGTACCAGACTGGAGTCGACCTTCTCGAGCATCGTGCGGAAGAAGGCGATCAACTCAACCACCGGGTCGGTCTTGAACTCATCCGGCACGGTCTGCACCAGCGCCTTGTAGGTCTCGGTGAGGTATCTGAGCAGCACCCCCTCGGCGCGCTGCAGGCCGTACAGCTTGTCGAACTCGTTGAAGGTCGCGAAACGCTCGTAGGCGTCCCGGGCGATCGACTTGGGCCGCACGTTGTCCCCGCGCACCCAGGGGTGGGCCTCGCGAAAGACGTCGAAGGTGTCGTAGATGAAGTCCTCGTTCGGCTTCGGGTTGGTGACCTTCTCCAGCTCCTCCATGCGCTCCTCGTACGGAACACCCTCGGCCTTGAGCACGGCGATGCGATCCCCCTTGAGCTTGTCGAGCTGGCGCAGCAACAACACCCGTGGCGATTCCAGCACCGCCTCCACCAGGCTCAGAACGTCCAGGGGATAGGACTCCAGCCCCCCATCGAGCAGCGAGAGCGCCTCGACCATGAACAGGGACAGCGCATGGTAGAGCGAGAAGTCGCGTTGTAGTCCTTCCTTGAAGCGGACGTACGGGCGGTCGTCGAACTCAACCGTGGCCAGCTCGAGGACACCGGCGGTGATCAGCGAGCGGAAGAGTTGGGCCGCCCGCCGGCGCAGGCGGCTCTTGGTGCCGTCCCGTTCGTGGCAGCTCGCGATCAGCTCGATCAATCGGCGGTAGCCACCGTGTCGGTTACCGTGGGTCACCTCCCGGTCCATCATGTTGGTCAGGGTGCCGTGGTTGATCGCGAAGGAGGAGCGCAGGGGCTCCGCCGATGAGGCGATCAACTTTTCAAACGTAGCCCGGTTGTAGGCCACATAATCCCGGGGCGGCGGCTTCTTGCGTTGTTGTTTTTTCTTCTTGGGATTGTCCTTGGCCTTGGCGTCCTGCCATTTGTTCTCGATGACGTGTTCCGGCGCCTGGCAGATGACCGTGCCTCGGGTATCGAAGCCCTTGCGTCCGGCCCGGCCGGAGATCTGGTGCAGGCTACGGGCGCTCAGGATGCGGGTTTGCTCGCCATCAAACTTGTAGAGCTTGGTGAACAGCACGGTGCGGATCGGGACGTTGACGCCCACCCCGAGGGTGTCGGTGCCGCTGATGATCTTGAGGAGACCGCGCTGGGCGAGGCGTTCCATCAGAAGGCGATACTTGGGCAACAACCCCGCGTGGTGCAGGCCGATGCCAGCGGTGATGAAGCGGCGAATGTCCTTGCCGTAGGGGGTATCGAAGCGGAAACCAGAGATCGCCGCGAGGATCTCCTTCTTCTGCTCCTTGGGGCAGAGGTTCATGCTGGTGAGGTTCTGGGCCTGCTCCGCCGCGTCCCGTTGGGTGAAGTTGACCAGGTAGACCGGCAGGCGCTCTTCCTCGGCCAGGTCCCCGATGGTGCGATGCAGGGCCGTGGCGCGATACTCGAAGTCGAGGGGCACCGGCCGTTCGGTCGAGGTGACGATGGCGACCGGGCCCTCGGTGCGCCGCTCGATCCCCTCGGCGATTTTTTTCATGTCGCCGAGGGTCGCGGACATCAGCATGAAGGTCGCGTCGGCGAGCAGCAACAACGGGATTTGCCAAGCGATGCCACGGTCGCGGTCGGCGTAGTAGTGGAACTCGTCCATCACCACATAGTCGGCCCGGGTGTGGCGGCCCTCGCGCAGGGCCATGTTGGCGAGGATCTCGGCGGTGCAGCAGACCACCGGCGCGCGAGGGTTGATCGAGGCGTCCCCGGTGAGCATGCCGACGTTCTCGGCGCCGAGCTCCTCGCAGAGCTCGAAGAATTTCTCGCTGACCAGGGCCTTGATCGGCGCGGTGTAGAAGGCGCGCTTTCCCTCGCAGATGGCTTTGAAGTGCATGGCGAGGGCGACCAGCGACTTACCGGAGCCGGTGGGGGTGCTCAGGATCACGTGCCGGCCGGCGGCGATCTCGAGCACCGCCTCCTCCTGGGCCGGGTAGAGCTCGAAGCCGCGTTCCTGCGCCCAGGTCAGGAAGGAATCCAGGATCGCGTCGGCGTCGTGGGTGTCCCGCACCAACTCGGCGAGACGGATGGGCGCTCGGTCGGCCATGAGACCGATTACCCCACACCCCACCGGCGCCACAACACCAAGAGCCCGAGGGCGAGGAACCAAGGTGGAGGCGGCGATCCACCACAACCGCAACCACCGGGCGGGACACTGGCCGGGTCGTCGCTGTCACCGGCGGCATCGCTGTCGCCAGCGGCATCGCTGTCGCCAGCGGCATCGCTGTCGCCGCCCACAGGGCCACCGTCGTCGCTCGGTTGTACCGGCGTACATTGCACCACGGTCTCGGCGCCGCGCTCGGGCATGGGCAGCTCGATGTAGGAAGGGTGCGCAGCGCTGTGATGCAGAGTGACCGCGACCGGCACGGGATTGCTCACCGCTCCGTACGAGGTGCCGTCATTGGGGTTGGCGCGGAAGCGGGGCGCATTCGATGACGTGATGGAGACGCGAATGCGGTGGCCGGCGTTGAAGATGAGGGAGGTGCTCCATAGATCGACCACCGCTTCGACGACCTCGCCGGTGGTCAGCAGGGTCAGGCTGTCGTTCTGGCCCCGGCTGGCAGCCCGGGCGGCACCGTCGAGCACCAGCATGGACCGGCCGTCCGGAAAGACATCGGTGAAGCGAACCATGATGTCGGTGTCAGGGCGGTCAATGTCGATGAAGAGGTGCGCCCAGATGCGGCCGGTGACCTCGACCGGTGTCGTCAGTGTCGCTGAGGTGAACACCAGGGTGTCGGCGCGTTGCTCGCCAGGCCGCTGGTCGACCGGGCCTGTGGAGAGGCTCAAGTTGGCGCCGCCGAGGGTGGGGGAGGGGTCAACGGGATCGTAGACGTAGTTGCTGCTGCCGCCGCTTTGAGCAGGGCAGGCCTCGACCAGGCCGCCGTCTGAGCTCAGGTACATGCGGACCGGGGCGGCGGGGATGGGCCAGTCGGTCGCGGTGCGCCACTCGTT